>NZ_BAAAKJ010000130.1:0-1028 GCF_039527695.1 Kitasatospora putterlickiae | reverse complement strand
GGCCGCCTCCCGAAACGGGAGGCGGCCTTCGGCGTTTCACCGGCCGTGCTTCGGCGCGGTCTTCGGACTGCGGGCCGGGTCGGGTGGGCTTCGGCGGGCACGGCTTTTCCGCCGGCTCCCGGCGGCGTCCCCCGGCCGACCGCTACCGTCGGAGCCATGGCCGATCTGGAGCGCAGGCGCAACGAGGAACTCGCCCGGATACTCCACCAGCTCGGCTGGAGCCCGGAGCGCCTCGCCCGCGAGGTCAACCTCACCGTCCCGGCCCGGCTCGCGATCAGCTCCACCGCCCCGTACAAGTGGCGCGACCGGGGCATGGTCCCGCGCAGCCCGCACGACCAGGCCGTCTGCGAGGTGCTCAGCCGCACCCTCGGCATCGCCGTCACCTATGAACAGCTCTGGGGCCCGATGGGCGGCCACCGCGGCGCCAAGATCCTCTCCCCGCGCCTGCTGACCGACCCGTGGACGGCCGACACCGCGCAGACCGCGCTGCGCGAGACCGCCGCCGACGCGGGCCCCGTCCGCCTCATCGACCTCTTCCGCGGCGCCGACGTGGCCGAGGCCGCCCGCCGGCTGGCCAGCGAGCCGCCCGCCCTCGGTGGCGACGGCGCGCTGCGCGTCGACCCGGCGGTGATCGGCGAACTCGCCGCCGCCCACCGCGGCAAACAGCGGCTGGAACGTTCCTGCGGCGGCGGGCTCGTCCTCGGCCCCGCCCGCGCCGAACTGGCCATGGTCGCCAAGCTGCTGGAGCTCGGCCGGTACGACGAGACGCTCGGCCGGGCGCTGTACGGCGCGGCGGCCCGCCTCGCCCGGCTCGCCGCCTGGGCCGCGTTCGACCTCGGCCACGACGCCACCGCGCAGCGGGCGTTCGCGGCCGCGCTGCGCGCCGCCCACCTGAGCGGCGAGCGCCGGGACGGGGTGGCGGTGCTCGGCGGTCTGGTGGTGCTGGCCACCTGGAGCGCGGGCGGGCGCGGGCTGGACGCGGTCACGGTGCTCGCGCAGGCGGTGGCGGCGGCCGGGGACGGCGTCCG
>NZ_BAAAKJ010000129.1:16001-24220 GCF_039527695.1 Kitasatospora putterlickiae | reverse complement strand
GCCGGCCGCCGGGGACGCCCGGCGCCGGCCGCCGCACCCGCCGCGATCCCGGCGCACCCCGTCCGCCGCCCCCACGCCGCCGTGCGCGTCCCCCGCGCGCTGCGGCCAGCACCACTACGCACCGTGATCATTACCGCCTCCCCTCCGCCGCCCTTCCCACCGGACGCGGCGGGCCCGAGCACGGGCCGGCCACCGGCCCGGCCGGAAGCGGCCTGTACCGAATCATGCCGAATCGGTTGCAGAGCAAGCCCTTCGTCCAGGACGATGCTGTGTGGAAGAGTTCTTCCGGTGGCCCGAGAGCCGCCGGTGGAGCCCGGCCCGGTGCCACCGAGACCCGCGATGGCAACGATTATCACCTCACGCTCCGTGAGCGATGGTCCGATGCAGGCATGCGTGCCGGACCGCCGTCACGGCACTGTGCGCCCGCGCGCGCCGGCCCATCCCCGCCGGAGCGACGACGGGGCGCCATCCATCAGCCATCCGTCCGGACGGCGCTCCTCCCCCGGCGCCGTCAACCCAGCACCGGCGCGCCCTGACGCCGAGTGCTGAACGACAAAGGGCCCCGTTCCCCCGCGGGGCCCTTTGCCCTGCCCGGGGCCGGCGGCGCGGACCAGCCGGGCGGCCAGCCGCACCGACCGCGCTTACGGGCGGCGGCTCCAGACGCTGGGGTCCACCGGGTCGTCGTCCTCCGGCCGCCGCCCGGCGGAGCGCGGCTCCCCGCCCGAGCCGACCACGTCCGAGACCTCCGAGACGATCACCTCCGAGACCACCGGCGCGCCGGCCGGGTACTCCGCCCCGGACGGCGCCGGCGTGGCTCCCTCCGGCGTACGGGCCCGGTGGTCGCGGGCCGCCAGCAGCGGCGGCACCGCCAGCGCGCCGACCGCCGCCCAGACCGCGTTGGCCACCAGCAGCGTCCACGGCACCAGGGAGACCGCGCTCTCGAACCCCGCGTCCCGGCTCCGGCCGAGGTAGCGGACGGTGGCCTCGGAGGAGGTCAGCATCCCGGACACCAGCATCAGCAGGCTGAGTGCCACGGCGTACACCGCCGCCAGCCGGAGCCGGTCCGCGGCGTCGAGGCGCCGCCGGTACGCCGTCCAGCCGAGCACCGCGGCGGCGGCCAGCGCGAGCAGCCCGGTCCAGCGCCAGTCGCCGCCCGCGCCGTGCAGGTCGAAGAAGGAGTACTCGTCGACCTCCCGCGGCTCCCGGTGCCAGTCCGTCCCGTCGGCCACCGGCGTCTCGCTGCTGGTCCGGAAGGTCGCCCCGGAGCCCAGCCCGAGCAGCATCAGGCCGACGTTGGGCAGGAAGGCCAGCGCGGCACCGGTCAGCCCGCCCGCGCCGTTCTCCTCGCCGCTCTGGACCGCGACCACCAGCAGGCCGACCGCCGACGCGAATCCGACCGAGACCGCCAGCGCGCGGCCGGCCGCCAGCCCGGCGACCGCCCAGCCGCGCACCACCCGGTTGCGCCAGGCCGCCCAGCGCAGCGCGTCCGTCCCGTACACCGCGAAGGCGAGCAGCCCGGCGAGCAGCGCCGTCCAGCCCGCCCCCTCCAGCCAGCCGGCCGAGGTCTCGTAGGTGGCCCGGTCGAGCTCCCCGGTGACGGCGTCCACGTCGAAGCGGCCGCCCGGGTGCCAGGTGGCACCGCCGAGCAGGCCGAGCAGCACGGTCACCGCGGCCGTGACCACGGCGGTGCGCACGGCCTCGCCGGTCGCCTGCCGGCGGGTCTGCTGCTCGCCGGTGCGCTCCTGGCGGCGGCGCGCCCCGACCCGCAGGCCGAGCCAGAGCGCGAGCAGCCACAGCGCCGTCACGGTCATCGGCACCGCGCGGAGCAGCGTCCCGCTGGCGCCGGCCGAGTCGGCCGGGCCACCGGTGCCGACGTCCAGGTGGAACGGCGCGCCGAGGGCGCCGAGCACGATCGCCAGTGCGCTGCCGAAGCGCTCCCCGTAGGAGGCCGGGTCGACGACGGAGGTGTAGGGGAAGAACTCCGCCGGGATCGCGACGAGGAGCGCGGCCAGCAGCAGCACGGCGGTGGGGGCGACGACCGCGCGCAGCGCCGGGCGCCAGTCGGCGCCGGCCAGCCAGGCGAGCGCGGCGGGTCGGCCGGTGGCCGGGTCGTACGGCCGTCCGGCGCCCCAGGTCCCCCCGATCGGCGGGACCGGCGGGACCGACGGGACCGGCGGAGCGTGCGGGACCGGGGGCAGCACCGGCGGCGGCAGGTCCACGGGCGGAGCCGGCGGTACGGGCGGCGGAGGCGGCAGCACGGGCGGCGGCAGCAGCGGCCTCCCGCAGGACGCGCAGGCGAGCGCCCCCTTCGCCGAAGCCGCGCCGCAGGATGCGCAGATGGCCATGGACCGCGTCCCCCCGTCCGAACGAACGATCTCCTGGTCCCCCCAGGGCGCCCCTTTTCTCCCATCGGGTACGGACGGCTGTCAACCGCTCATACGTCACCGGAGCACGACCGGGACACTCCGGGACGTTCCCGCAGGGGCCCGTCCCCCCGCCGACGGCCTGGTCAGGCCTGCTTCCCCGGCACCTCCGGCACCGCCAGCAGCGGCAGCCGCAGCGCGCCGAACGCGCTCTCCGGCACCGCCGGGGCGGCCGGCGCGACCGGGACCACGCGGCGGTACTCCTCGCCGGGCGCCGGGCGGGTGTCCGGCTCGCCCTTGTTCGGCCACATCGACATGGCCCGCTCGGCCTGCGCCGTGATGGTCAGCGACGGGTTGACGCCGAGGTTGGCGGAGACCGCCGCGCCGTCCACCACGCTGATCCCGGGGTGCCCGTAGAGCCGGTGGTACGGGTCGACGACGCCGGTGAGCGGGGAGTCGCCGATCGGGCAGCCGCCCAGGAAGTGGGCGGTCATCGGGATGTCGAAGATCTCGCCGACGCTGCCGCCGGGGAAGCCGTTGATCTCCTCGGCGAGCGCCCGGGCGCCGCGCTCGGCGGCCGGGATCCAGGTCGGGTTGGGGGCGCCGTGGCCCTGGCGGGAGGTCAGCGCGCCCTTGCCGAGGCCCTTCTCCTTGAGCGAGACGGTGATCGAGTTGTCCAGGGACTGCATCACCAGGCCGATGATCGTCTTCTCCGACCACCGGTGCTGGTTCATCGACCGGGCGAAGGTCACCGGGTGCTTGACCGAGTTGCCGAGGTAGCGCAGCCAGCGCGGGACCCGCCCGCCGCCGGCCACCTGGGCGATCGACAGCGCGCCCATCGCGTTGGATCCCTTGCCGTAGCGGACCGGCTCGATGTGGGTGTTCGCGTCCGGGTGGATCGAGGAGGTGATCGCCACGCCCTTGGTGAAGTCCGCGCGGGCGCCGTACCGCCGGTCGGTGGTCTGCGCGCCCACCAGGGCCTCGGAGTTGGTCCGGGTCAGCTCGCCCAGCCGGGCGGAGATCCGGGGCAGGTGACCGGCCGCCCGCATCCGGTGCAGCAGGGACTGGGTGCCGTAGGTGCCGGCCGCCACCACCACCCTGGCGGCGGTGACGGTCCGCGCCCCGGCCTTGACCGGGTCGGTGGTGGAGCGGGCGTCGGTGCGCCGGACGTCCACCGCGAAGCCCTCGCCCCGCTCGCGGATCCGGGCCACCGTGGTGAGCGGGTGGATCTCGGCGCCGCCCCGCTCGGCCAGGTGGAGGTAGTTCTCGGTGAGCGTGTTCTTGGCGCCGTGCCGGCAGCCGGTCATGCACTCGCCGCACTCGACGCAGGCCCGGCGGGCCGGACCGGCGCCGCCGAAGTACGGGTCCGCCACCTCGCCGCCGGGCGCCGCCTTCGCCGTGCCGTCGCCGTCCTCGCCGTCGCCGAAGAAGACCCCGACCGGTGCCATGTGGAAGGTGTCGCCGACGCCCATCCGCTCGGCGGCGGCCCTCAGGTGCACGTCGGACGGGGTGACGGTCGGGTTCAGCCGCACCCCGAGCATCCGCCGCGCCTGGTCGTAGAACGGCGCCAGCTCCTCCTGCCAGTCGGTGATGTGGCGCCACTGGCGGTCCTCGAAGAACGCCTTCGGCGGCACGTACAGGGTGTTGGCGTAGTTCAGCGAGCCGCCGCCGACCCCGGCGCCGGCCAGGATCATCACATTGGCCAGCAGGTGGATGCGCTGGATGCCGTAGAGGCCGAGCTTCGGCGCCCACAGGTAGTTGGCGACGTCCCAGGAGCTCCGCGGCAACTCGTCGCGGTCGAAGCGGCGCCCGGCCTCCAGCACGGCGACCCGGTACCCCTTCTCGGTCAGCCGCAGCGCCGAGACCGAACCGCCGAAACCGGAGCCGACCACGACCACGTCGTAGTCGAACTCCCGCTCCTCAGCCGAACCCACCATCTGCCACTGCTCCTTCGAAGTCGTCCACGGGTCGATGAAACGGCGGTGCCGGACGCCGCCGGAGGGGTCACCTGACGCGCAGGGCCTTCAGCATCCGCAGCCCGGCGGTCATCACCGCCGCGTACTGCCGCTCCTCCTGGCCGAACGCCGGCGCGATCGGCAGCAGCCGCTGGCTGGCGATCGTCTGCGCCTCGGTGAACCGCAGGATGCCCTCGGCGCCGTGCCGCCGGCCGAGCCCGGAGTCGCCCATGCCGCCCATCGGCGAGCCGGCCGAGCCGTACGCCGCGCCGTAGGCCTCGTTGACGTTGACGGTGCCGGTGCGCAGCCGGGCCCCGACCGCCCGGCCGCGCCGGACGTCCCTGGTCCAGACGCTGGAGTTGAGGCCGTACGGGGTGGAGTTGGCGGCGGCCACCGCCTCCTCCTCGGTGTCGAAGCGGTAGACCGAGACCACCGGCCCGAAGGTCTCCTCGCCGCACACCGCCATGTCCGGGGTGACGCCGTCCAGGATGGTCGGCTCGAAGAAGAACGGCCCGAGGTCCGGCCGGGCCTTCCCGCCGGCCACCACGGTGGCGCCGGCCCCGACCGCCTCCTCGACGTGCCGGGTGGTGGTCTCCAACTGCCGGGCGGAGACCAGCGAACCCATGTCGGCCCCGTAGGCGAGGCCGCCGCCGAGCCGCAGCGCGCGGGTGCGGGCGGCGAACTTCGCGAGGAACTCGTCGGCCACCGAGCGGTGCACCAGCAGCCGCTCGATCGAGATGCAGAGCTGACCGGCCGAGGAGAAGCAGGCCCGGACGGCGCCCTCGGCGGCCCGGTCGAGGTCGGCGTCGGCGAGCACCAGCATGGCGTTCTTGCCGCCGAGTTCGAGCGAGGCGCCGACCAGCCGGTCGGCGGCGCGCCGGGCGACGTCGCGGCCGGTGCGGGTGGAGCCGGTGAACGAGACGTAGTCGCCGTGCTCGACCACCGCCGGGCCGATCACCGGGCCGTCGCCGATCACGATCTGCCACAGGTCGGCCGGCAGTCCGGCCTCGACCAGCAGCTCACGGGCCCAGAGCGCGGTCAGCGCGGTCTGCGTGTCCGGCTTGTTGACCACCGCGTTGCCCGCCACGAAGGCCGGCAGGGCGTCGCCGACGGACAGCTCCAGCGGGTAGTTCCACGGCGAGATGTGGCCGATCACGCCCTTGGGGCGGCGGGCCTCGACGGCCTGGGTGAGCAGCGGCAGCGCGCCGAGGTGCCGCTTGTCGCGCAGGTAGGCCTGGGCGGAGCGGCCGTAGTGACGGGCGGCGATGGCGACGGCGAGGACCTCCTCGAAGGCGTGCAGCCGGGCCTTGCCGGTCTCCGCCTGGATGAGGTCGAGCACCTCGTCCTGCCGCTTGAGCAGCAGGTCGTGGAAGCGCAGCAGCACGGCGGCGCGGCGGCGGACCGGCAGCGCGGCCCAGGCCGGCTGGGCGCGCCGGGCGAGTTCGAAGGCGACCTCGACGTCCGCTGGGGTGGACCGCGGGAGGCCGGCCAGCCGTTCGCCGGTCAGCGGGGCGACGGTCTCCACCACGCTGGGCTCGCCGGTGGCGGTGACCCCGGCGGCGAGCCGGGCGACCAGCGACGGGGGCACGGCCGTGGCGACGGTGCGCCCGCCGCCGGGCGCGGCGGGGTTGCGGCCCGGCGAGCCGGTGCCGGCGTGGTCATGGGCCGTGGCTGCCGCTGTGAGGTCCGTCATAGGGCGCAGCCTAGGCGCTCGGCGCCCGGTTCGGTACCCGTCGGTAACAAGAAACCGGACGGGCGGCGGCGGCCCGTCGGGTCAGCGGGTCGGGGTGAAGTAGTGCAGCACCGCGTTGAACCGCTGCTCGGCCTCGTTCCACTCGTTGCCCCGCTCCGGGCTGGACGAGTAGATCGCGTAGCTGGTGCCGTCCTTGTCGATGAACTCGGCCTCGATCGCCCGGCGGCGGCCGCCCTCCTTGGCCAGGTAGCTGAACTCCCAGACCGCGCCCTCGTGGCCGTTCACCGCCACGCTGGTCATCCGGTGCTGCTTGTAGTCCTTCAGCCCGGAGACGGTGGTCTCCATCTGCCGCATGTGCTCCAGCGGCCTCACCGACTGGCCCACGGTGACCGCGAACTGCAGGTAGTGCACCTTGTTGTCGGGGCTGTAGTAGATCTGGTTGTCGGGGGTGCTGCTGCGCTGCCAGACCGGGGTGGCCGTGGGCAGCGGGAAGCGGAAGCCCGCCGGGTCGTCGACCCAGCGGTAGCCGTCGGGCAGCGCGGGCGCGCCGTCGCCGGACCCGCTCGGCACGACCTGGGTCGGGATCGGCTTGACGGGGTCCGCCTCGGCGTCCGTCCCGCCGTCCCGGCCCGACAGGTAGAGCGCCCCGGCGGCGACCCCGGCGACCAGCACCACCAGCACGACCGCCAGCACCAGCAGCACTCGCCGGCGCCTGGCCGGACCGCGCACCGGCGCGTCGGCGTACATCACCGGCGCGCCCGGGCCGGTGGACGCCCCTTCGGCTCCCTCCCGCGCCCCAACGGACGGCACGGTCGCCGCCTCCTCCGCCCCGGCGACCGCCTCGGCCGAGCCCTCCGAACCGTCCACGCCGTCCGAGCCGTCCGAGCCGTCCGGCCCCTCCGGCTCACCGGCCTCACCGGGCTCGCCCGACCGGTCCACCACCGGCACCGACTGGGTCGGCATCCGCACCGGCGTGACCGGCTTGAACCCCATGGTGTGCCCGGCCTGCACCTCCGCCAGCATCCGGGCCGCCTCGTCCGCGGTCGGCCGGTCCGCCGGGTCCTTGGCCATCAGCGCGGCCAGCACCGGCCCCAGCGGGCCCGCCCGGCGCGGCTCCGGCAGCGGATCACCGACCACCGCGGCCAGCGTGGTCAGCGGCGAGGTGCGGCGGAACGGCGAGTCGCCCTCCACCGCCGCGTACAGCGTCGCCCCCAGCCCCCACAGGTCCGAGGCCGGGCCCGGCCGCTCGCCCTGCGCCCGCTCCGGCGCCAGGTAGTCCGGCGAACCGACCAGATCGCCCGGCCGGGTCAGCTCGGCCGAGCCCTCGTACGTCGCGATCCCGAAGTCCAGCAGCACCGCCCGCCCGGTCCCGTGCTCCAGCAGCACATTGGCCGGTTTCACGTCCCGGTGCAGCACGCCCAGCTGGTGGCCCCGGTGCAGCGCGGCCAGCACCTGGCCGCCCACCTCCGCGGCGGCGCGCGGCGGCAGCGTGCCGTCCTGGCTGATCACGTCGGCCAGCGAGCGGCCGTCGACCAGCTCCATGACGATCCACGGCCGGCCGTCCTGCTCCAGCACGTCGTGCACGGTGATCACGCCGGGATGCTTGATCCGGGCGGCCGCGGCGGCCTCCCGCTTCATCCGGGCGTGCAGGATCTCCAGCTCCTCCTCGGGGAGGTGGCTGACGGTCAGCTCCTTGACCGCCACCTCGCGGTCCAGCATCCGGTCCCGGGCCCGCCACACCGTGCCCATCCCGCCGCGGCCCAGCCGGTCACCCAGCTCGTAACGCCCGGCCAGCAGCCGCTCCGCCTCGGCCGACTCCGGCCGGTCCTGCGCGCCCATCCGCGACCGCTCCCCCTCATTCACCTGCCGTCACCGCGACGGAGGGCCCGGCGCAGACCACTCGGTGCAGACCACTGAATCGAACAAATCCCACGGACACATTAGGCGCCCCGGGCGCCCCCCGGTAATCTCCCCCACCCGTCACGGAGGCGACCCCGTTCCCACCAGCCCCGTCAGCCCGCGAACAGCACCACGGCCACCATCCCCAGGAGCAGCAGCAGGAACACCCCGCCGACCAGGACCGGACCCAGCAGCGCCGGCGGAATCCGCGGCGGCCGGGCCGGACCGGACGCCTCCGCCCGCGGCCGCTCCCCGCCCGTCGCACCGTCACGCCCGGCCGTACGGCGCCCCTTGGCCGGGCGGCGCGGC
>NZ_BAAAKJ010000129.1:11749-15888 GCF_039527695.1 Kitasatospora putterlickiae | reverse complement strand
AGCGCCGCCAGCTCCAGCCGGATCTCCGCCGCCGTCGGCCGCCGCGCCGGATCGGGCTGCACCAGCCGCTCCACCAGCGGCCCCAGCGGCCCGCACGCCTCCGACGGCACCCGCCGGCCCTCCCGCACCGCCGTCACCAGCTCCGGCACCCCGCTCTCCGGGTACGGCGCGCGGCCGGTCGCCATCCGGTGCAGCAGCACCCCGAGCGCCCAGCAGTCTCCGGCCGGACCGCCGTCCAGCGGCCAGCGCTCCGCCACCGCCCCGACCAGCTCGGCCCGGACCTCGTAGCGGCGCCTGCCGCCCGGGCCGCCCAGCTCCTCGGCCAGCACCTCCTCGGCCACGCCCGGGAGCAGCCCGCCCAGCAGCGCCGCGCCGTCCTCGCAGACCAGCACCGACGCCGCCGTCAGGTTCCCGTGCGTCAGCCCCGCGTCGTGCAGCGCCCGCAGCGCCGCGGCCAGGTCCGCCGCGATCTCCGCCGCCCGGTACGGCGGCAGCGGACCCTCCGCGAGCAGCCCGGCCAGCGGCAGCCCGGACGGCCGCTCCTCGACGGTCCAGAGCAGCTCGCCCTCGACGAACGAGCCGGCTCCCTGCAGCAGCCGCGGGTGCCGCGGCGCGGCGGCACCGACCGCCGCCACCCGGCGCACCAGCCGCTCCCCGCGCTCCGACCCGTCCCCGTCCGGCCCCTGATCCCCGGTCAGCGACGCGGGCAGCTCCCACCCGCGCAGCCCCACGACGTCGCCGCTCCGCTCGTCCACGGCGACCGTGTCCGGCACCTCCGGACGGTCCGTCAGCCGGTAACGCCCCGCCAGCACCTGCCCCGGACCCGCTCGCATGCGTGTTCCTCTCCGCTCACCGCCCAAGCCTAGGCCCTCGCCCGGCCCCGGGATGCGTCGCGCGCGTCCCGGATTACCCTCGGTCCATGGACTGGACCGATCTGATCGACGCGGCCTTCGACATGGCCGGCAGCAGCAACAACGGCAACAGGGCCGAGGCCCTGCGCACCGTCGAGGCGAACGTCGCCCCCGACGAGAAGCCGGTCGCCTCCACCGCGGGACGCCACCCCGACCACTTCCGCAAGGGCGTCCTGGTTCTGACCACCCACCGGCTGCTCTTCCTCAAGGACGGCAAGCCTCCGGTCCCGGTTGCGCTGGAGGCGGTCACCGACGCGACCGTCACCAAGACCAGGATCAACGGCGAGGTGCTGCTGGTGGTCGCGCTGACCGGCTCGCACCGCTACGAGGACGTGGCCAAGGCGGAGATCTTCGCCGAGCGGATACGGGCCACCGCCCGGCTGGCCCGCGAGGCCTCCCGGAGGACGCCCGCCGACGCCCCGGCTCCCGCGGCCAACACCTCCGGCGCCGACCTGCTGGAGCAGCTGGAACGGCTGGCCGCCCTGCACACCGCCGGCGCCCTCACCGACGACGAGTTCACCCGCGCGAAGCAACGCCTCATCGGCTGACCGGCCCCGCCGACCGTCGGCACCGGATCAGAGCGCCCCGGAGGCGAGCCGGCGAATCACAGCGCCGAAGGGGCGCGCCGGTGCCGAAAGGGAGAAGGGCCAAGCCGCCGACGAAGGAGGTGGCGCCGCGCCCACCGACCGTCGGCACCGGGCTGGAGCGCCCCGGAGGCGAGCCGGCGAATCACAGCGCGGGCTGGAAGGTGTCGAAGGCGGTCTGCCGGGCCTCGGCGTTGGCGGCCCAGTCTGCGTCCGGCGTCGTCCAGTAGATCGCGTAGCCGTACTTGGCCGGGGAGCCGGTGACGAAGCCCCGGTTCAGCGAGTGCATCCGCGGGTTGCCGCTGATCCACTCCCAGTCGGCGGCGTTGGTCCACTCCCGGTAGGCGACGGACTGCAACTGCACCCGCTGGTAGTTGGTCACCTGGCCGCGCAGCCCCGGCTCGGCGGCCTGCCAGTCGGCGAGCGCGCTCGCCCCCGGCGTGGTCGTCCACTCGATCCGCAGGGTGCTGCCGTTGCCCTTGAAGGTGCGGCGGATCGACTCCGAGCTCGACAGCTGGAGCCAGTCGGGCAGCACGATCGAGAAGCCGGCCGGGTCCTTGTACTCGTGGTACCCGGCTGGCACGACGGCCCCGGTCGGCGTGGGCGTCGGGGTCGGGGTCGGGGTGGGCGTCGGGGTGTCGCTCGGCGTGGGCTCCGGCGCGGGCGCCGCGCTCTCCGCCGGGGCCGGACTCTCCGGGGCTGGCGCCGACTCGCCGCCGTCCGGCGTGGTGTCGGAGGCCGCCACCACCGGAGCGGTGCCGTGCGCGCCCTCCGCCGAGCCGTCGCCGGACCCGCCGAGCGCCTGGACCAGCGCGACCACGCCCGCGATCAGCAGCAGCACCACCACGACCGTCGCCACGGCCAGCCGCCGCCGGCCGGTGCGCGGGTCCGCCCCGGCCGCCTGGGTCGCGCCCAGCGTCCACTCACTGGTCACCGGCCGGGCCGCCTCGGCCTCCGGTCCCGAAGGCCCCGCGGACTCCGCGGGCTTCTCGGCCGGCTTCTCGGCCGGCTTCTCGGCCGCCGCCGGTTCCGCCGGCGTGACCGGTACCGCCGTCGGCTCCCCGCTCCCGACGTCCTCGGCCTTGCCGCCCACCCGGACCGTCCCGAGCAGCCCGCCCACCGGCGGCTTGGCCCGGGTCTCCGCGACCGGCACCGACTGCTCGGTCGTCGACTCGGCCCGCGCGGTCGACTCCGCGACCACCCGCTTGAGCATCGACCGGGTCTGCGAGGCGGTCAGCCGCTTCGCCGGGTCCTTGGCCAGCAGCCCCTCGATCACCGGCCGCAGCGGCCCGGCGTTCACCGGGGTGGCCAGGTCCTCGGTCATCACCGCCGTCAGGGTGGCCAGCGCCGAGCCCCGGTCGTACGGCGGACGGCCCTCGACCATCGCGTACAGCGTGCCGCCCAGCGACCACAGGTCGGCCGGCGGCCCGGGCTTCTGGCCCTGGGCCCGCTCCGGGGAGATGTAGGAGGGCGCGCCGACCAGCATGCCGGTGGAGGTCACCGAGGTGTCGCCCTCCACGCTGGCGATGCCGAAGTCGGTGAGCACCACCCGGCCGTCCTCACCGATCAGCACGTTGGACGGCTTGACGTCCCGGTGCAGGATGCCGTGCGCGTGCGCGGCGCTCAGCACGCCGAGCACGTCCAGCGCGATCTCCGCCGCCCGGGCCGGCGCCAGCGGGCCGTCCTCCCGGACCACGTCCGCCAGCGACCGGGACTCGACCAGTTCCATGACGATCCACGGCCGGTCGTCCTCCTCGACCACGTCGAAGACGGTGACCGCCGAGTTGTGCCGGATCCGCGCCGTCGCCTTGGCCTCGCGCAGGGTCCTGACGATCAGCCGGTGCTTCTCGTCCTCGTCCACGCTGGCGTTCATCCGCAGTTCCTTGACCGCGACCGTCCGGCCCAGCATCTCGTCCTCGGCGCGCCAGACGGTGCCCATGCCACCGCGCCCGAGCACGCCGTTCAGCCGGTAGCGGCCGGCCAGGAGGCGGCCGGTGGAACCCTGCGCCTGGGTCATTCGGAACGTTCCCCCATGTGCTGCTGGCGGTCGTGATGACGGCACGTCGGACCGGCGTCGGGCCCGAACGCCCAAGCCTCCATCATCCCCTGTCCCGCGAGTCCGCGACCACCCGACCCCCGGCCACCCTGGCGCGCGTCCCGGCCGGGACCGGCGCTCCGTGCCCGATCCGTGATCGAAAACCCTGTCGATTCCGCTCCGGGCCCTGCTAGCGTGCGGCAGCTCACCGTCTTTCCGGGGGGAACACGACGTCCATGACCGCATCCGCACCGGGCGCTGACGACCGGTCGGGCCGCCCGCCCGCGGCCCCGCACTTCTCGGTCGCGCCGGAACCGGAGACCCCGGAGGGGTACGTGCCGCCCGGCATGCCCGGTGCCCCGGTGGCCGGTTACCGCCCCGCCGACCCCGCCACGCCCGCCGGCCCCGCCACCGGCTCCTCCCCCGGAACCGACGCGGCCGGCGGCTCCGGTCCCGCCCCGGGGCGCCGTCGCGGCTGCCACCGGACGGGCCCGGCCGTGGCGCTGGCGGTGCTCGCGATGCTGGCCGGCGCCGCGGCGTTAGGCTGCGCTCCGATCCGCGCGGAGGCCACCGTCGGCTGGCTGGCCATCGCCCCGGCGGGGGGGGGGG
>NZ_BAAAKJ010000129.1:0-11721 GCF_039527695.1 Kitasatospora putterlickiae | reverse complement strand
GGGCCGGCTCGGCGGTCCGGGCCGGCTGCTGCCGCCGCTGGGCGCCCTGCTGGCGTCCGGCGCGCTGTTCCTCGGCCAGTTACTGGGGCAGACCCGCCGGCTGCACGCGCTGGCCGGCACCGGCTACGGCGAGCTGCTGCACGACGCCCTCCCGCTCTGGCGCGACGCCCGCCGCCCGCTGGACCTGGTCTTCTACGGCATCGCCGTGATCGGCGGCTTCCTGCTCACCCGCCGCGCCGCCACCCGCCAGTAGCCGGCCGCCCCGCACGGCGCGGGGCCCCCGCCGCGCGCTGCGGACAAGGGCCCCGGGCGGAGCGGTGGAAGCGGCTCAGCGGTGGTTGAGCGCCGGGTTGACGGTCACCTCGACCCGCTGGAACTCCTTGAGCTCGGTGTACCCGGTGGTCGCCATCGCCCGGCGCAGCGCGCCGAACAGGTTCATGGTGCCGTCCGGGGTGTGCGACGGGCCCGCGAGGATCTCCTCGGTGGTGCCGACGGTGCCGAGGTCGACCCGCTTGCCGCGCGGCAGCTCCTCGTGCACGGCCTCCATGCCCCAGTGGTAGCCCTTGCCGGGCGCGTCGGTGGCCCGGGCGAGCGCGGCACCGATCATCACCGCGTCGGCGCCGCAGGCGACCGCCTTCGGGATGTCGCCGCTGTAGCCGACGCCGCCGTCCGCGATGACGTGCACGTAGCGGCCGCCGGACTCGTCCATGTAGTCGCGGCGGGCGGCGGCCACGTCGGCGACGGCGGTGGCCATCGGCACCTGGATGCCGAGCACGTTGCGGGTGGTGTGCGCGGCGCCGCCGCCGAAGCCGACCAGCACGCCGGCCGCGCCGGTGCGCATGAGGTGCAGCGCGGCGGTGTAGGTGGCGCAGCCGCCGACGATGACCGGGACGTCCAGCTCGTAGATGAACTGCTTGAGGTTGAGCGGCTCGGCCGCGCCGGAGACGTGCTCGGCGGAGACCGTGGTGCCGCGGATGACGAAGACGTCGACCCCGGCGTCCACGACGGCCTTGGAGAACTCGGCGGTGCGCTGCGGCGAGAGCGCGGCGGCGGTGACCACGCCGGAGTCGCGGACCTCCTGGATCCGCTGCTTGATCAGCTCGGCCTTGATCGGCTCGGCGTAGACCTGCTGCAGGCGGCGGGTCGCGGCGGACTCGTCGGTGATCGAGGCGATCTCGTCGAGCAGCGGCTGCGGGTCCTCGTAGCGGGTCCAGAGGCCTTCCAGGTTCAGCACGCCCAGGCCGCCGAGGCGGCCGATGGTGATGGCCTGCCGCGGTGAGACCACGCTGTCCATGGGCGCGGCCAGGAACGGCAGCTCGAAGCGGTAGGCGTCGATCTGCCAGGCGATCGAGACCTCCTTCGGGTCACGCGTACGGCGGCTGGGGACGACGGCGATGTCGTCGAAGGAGTACGCCCGACGGCCGCGCTTGCCTCGCCCGATCTCGATCTCAGTCACTTCGAGCCCTTCTGGTGGTGTTGCTCATGCCCGCCGGGTCACCCCGGCCGCCCCCCAGTATCCCGCACCCGCCCGCCGTCGCACGGCGCCGCCCGCCCCCGGCCCCCCGCCGGCGCCGCCCCGACAGCCCGCAGGGCCCGCCACCCCTCGGTGGCGGGCCCTGCGGCGGGGATCCGGGATCAGCCGCGGGCGCTGTAGTTCGGCGCCTCGACGGTCATCTGGATGTCGTGCGGGTGGCTCTCCTTGAGGCCCGCCGAGGTGATCCGGACGAACCGGCCCTTGCTCTCCATCTCGGCGACGGTGGCCGCGCCGACGTAGCCCATGGTCTGGCGCAGGCCGCCGACCAGCTGGTGCAGCACCGCGGAGAGCGGGCCGCGGTAGGGCACCTGGCCCTCGATGCCCTCGGGGACGAGCTTGTCGTCCGAGGCGACCTCGGCCTGGAAGTAGCGGTCCTTGGAGTAGGAGCGGCCCTGGCCGCGGGACTGCATGGCGCCCAGCGAGCCCATGCCGCGGTAGGACTTGAACTGCTTGCCGTTGATGAACATCAGCTCGCCCGGGGACTCCTCGCAGCCGGCCAGCAGCGAGCCGAGCATCACGGTGTCGGCGCCGGCGGCGAGCGCCTTGCCGATGTCGCCGGAGTACTGCAGGCCGCCGTCGCCGATGACCGGCACGCCGGCCGCCTGGCAGGCCACGGCGGCCTCGTAGATCGCGGTGACCTGCGGGACGCCGATGCCGGCGACCACGCGGGTGGTGCAGATGGAGCCCGGGCCGACACCGACCTTGACGCCGTCCACGCCGGCGTCGATCAGCGCCTGGGCGCCGTCGCGGGTGGCGACGTTGCCGCCGACCACGTCGACCGCGACGGCCGACTTGATCTTCTCGATCCAGGCCAGCGCGTTGTGGCTGTGGCCGTGCGAGGTGTCGACGACCAGGAAGTCCACGCCCGCCTCGACCAGGGCCTGGGCGCGGTCGAAGGCCTCGGCGCTGGCGCCGACGGCGGCACCGACCAGCAGCCGGCCCTCGGCGTCCTTGGCGGCGTTCGGGTACTGCTCGGCCTTGACGAAGTCCTTGACCGTGATGAGGCCCTTGATCCGGCCGTCGTCGTCGACCAGAGGCAGCTTCTCGATCTTGTGACGGCGGAGCAGCGCCATGGCGTCGACACCGGAGATGCCGACCTTGCCGGTGATCAGCGGCATCGGGGTCATGATCTCGCGGACCTGGCGGGTGCGGTCCGTCTCGAAGGCCATGTCGCGGTTGGTGACGATGCCGAGCAGCTTGCCGCTCTCGTCGGCGATCGGCACGCCGGAGATCCGGAACTTGGCGCAGAGCGCGTCGGCCTCGGCGAGGATGGTCTCCGGGCCGACCGTGATCGGGTCGGTGACCATGCCGGACTCGGAGCGCTTCACCAGGTCGACCTGGTTGGCCTGGTCCTCGACCGACAGGTTGCGGTGCAGGACGCCGACGCCGCCCTGACGGGCCATCGCGATCGCCATCCGGGACTCGGTGACCTTGTCCATCGCCGCGGAGAGCAGCGGGATGTTGACGCGCACGTTGCGCGAGACCCGCGAGGAGGTGTCGACCTCGTTCGGCAGCACCTCGGACGCCCCCGGCAGCAGCAGGACGTCGTCGTACGTGAGTCCGAGCATCGCGAACTTCTCGGGTACGCCTGCGGCGTTGTAAGACATTTCGGGGGTACCTTCCGTGGCCGGCTCGATCAGCTCGCGCCCTGAGGGTGGGGGCGCTGTCATCAGCTCACTCGCTCGGACCGCCGAAAGCCCGGTGGCCGTTGGAGGATCCTCCAGGGGAAAACCCGTGCACACCGTCGAAACTTTGGCGACCCGCCCAGGCGCCGATACCCCATGGTACTGGCACCGCGAACGCGCTCTCGTGTGCCCTTGACAACAACGCCCGGCCGTGGGCCATTCCGCCGCTAGGACGACTCCTCGGCGAGCGCCCGCAGCCGGCTCAGCGCGCGGTGCTGGGCGACCCGCACGGCCCCCGGCGACATCCCGAGCACCTCGCCGGTCTCCTCCGCCGAGAGCCCGGCGGCCACCCGCAGCAGCACCAGCTCGCGCTGCCGGGCCGGCAGGTTGGAGAGCAGTTCCTTCGCCCAGGCCGCGTCGCTGCTGAGCAGCGCCCGCTCCTCCGGGCCGAGCGCGTCGTCCGGGACCTCCGGCAGGTCGTCCTGCGGGACCACCGTCGAGCCGGGCCCGCGCATCGCGGCCCGCTGCAGATCGGCGATCTTGTGCGCGGCGATCCCGTAGACGAAGGCCTCGAAGGGGCGCCCCTGGTCCTTGTACCGGGGCAGCGCGCAGAGCACCGCGACGCAGACCTCCTGCGCGATGTCGTCCACGTGGTGCCGGGCGCCGCCGGGCAGCCGGACCAGCCGGCCCCGGCAGTACCGCAGGGCCAGCGGGTGGACGTGGGCGAGCAGCGCGTCGATCGCCGGCCCCTCGCCCCGGACGGCGGCCGCGACCAGTGCGGCGAGCGCGCCGGGCCCGTCGGCCGGGTCCGCGTACGCCGGGCCGGGCCCGGGCGCGGAGGGCTCGGCCTCCACCGGGTCCGCCTCACCGGGAGACCCGGTCACGTCGTCACGCATCGGTCCATGGTGCCTGGTCGCGCGGGAAAACGCGGCACCGCGTCCGGAGTTGTGCACCGGAACGTTATGCGGTGCCGCCCCGGTCCGCACCACCGGCCACTCCTGCACCGTCCCGCCTCCCACCCCACCGCCAGGGGTGGTCCCGTCCGCGGCGCCGTCCGCCGAGTCTCCTGCGGCTGCGTGGTTCGCCGCAGTTCCTGTCCGCTGGTCCCCGAGGTGCTCCACTCCTCCATGGTGCAACCTCGGGACCGTAACGTCACACGCCCCCGCGCGAACAATCGTGCGGAGCGTGCCGGAACCGGCGGCGCCGGCTTCGGTCAGCGGACCAGGCCCCAGCGGAAGCCCAGCGCCACCGCGTGCGCGCGGTCCGAGGCGCCGAGCTTCTTGAACAGGCGTCGGGCATGGGTCTTGACGGTGTCCTCGGAGAGGAACAGCTCGCGGCCGATCTCGGCGTTGCTGCGGCCGTGGCTCATGCCTTCGAGCACCTGGATCTCACGCGCCGTCAAGGTCGGCGCCGCGCCCATGTCGGGGCTGCGCAGCCGGCGGGGGGCGAGCCGCCAGGTCGGGTCGGCGAGCGCCTGGGTGACGGTGGCCCGCAGTTCGGCGCGCGAGGCGTCCTTGTGCAGGTACCCCCGGGCGCCCGCGGCGACCGCGAGGGCGACGCCGTCGAGGTCCTCGGCGACGGTGAGCATGATGATCCGGGCGCCCGGGTCGGCGGACAGCAGCCGCCGGACCGTCTCCACCCCGCCGAGGCCGGGCATCCGGACGTCCATCAGGACGAGATCGGAGCGGTCGGCCACCCAGCGGCGGAGGACCTCCTCCCCGTTCGTCGCGGTGGTGACCCGGTCGACACCGGGTACGGTCGCGACCGCGCGGCGAAGCGCCTCGCGGGCGAGCGGGGAATCGTCGCAAACGAGAACGGAAGTCATGACCGTCGTCCTCCGCAGCTGATCCGCGTCACGTTGAGCCTCCTGGCTGGTACGAACCTCTCCGACACGGCCGATCGGCGTCAGACTCCGTGCTGATCGCCTGAGATTCCCCGCGATCGTTCCCGACGTCCGGCGTCCGCTAACCGCCTCCGCACTTCCAACGACCATCACTCGAATGAGTTACGGCCTTCGGGGCCATCTCCACCACTGTACGTGGCCGACCCGTTACCGATCAGCCGCATCGCGGTGCACACGCCGCACTTTTGCGCAGCTCGCGCGCGGTCGGCGTACGACCCGCACACCCGCGCGGGTCCGCGTGCGCCCGTCGGCCACCCGATTGCCACATCCGCGCCCGGCGGTCGCCGACCCGTCGGTCATGCCCACTTTGCCCGGTTTTCGAGCTTTTGTATGGTCATTGACTGTTGTGCCACTCTGTGGGTGACTTGTCCATGGAGTTGCCGTAAGTCATATTTCCAGGTGTCCACACCGCGCCGGACGCCCCGCCGTGCCGCCGCCGACGCAACCCGCCGGCGCGGCCCGCGGTCGACGACCTCTGAAGGGAATGAGCCATGGCAGATTTCTCCCGACTCCCCGGCCCCAACGCGGACCTCTGGGACTGGCAGCTCTCCGCGGCCTGCCGCGGCGTGGACAGCTCGCTCTTCTTCCACCCCGAGGGCGAGCGCGGCGCGGCCCGCAGCTCGCGCGAGGCGAGCGCCAAGGAGGTCTGCATGCGCTGCCCGGTGCGCACCGAGTGCGCCGCGCACGCGCTGGCCGTCCGCGAGCCGTACGGCGTCTGGGGAGGCCTGACCGAGGACGAGCGCGAGGAGATGATGGGCCGTTCGCGCAACCGCCTGGTGGAGGTGCCGCTCGCCGCGCCGAGCGCGGCCCAGCCGTAGGACCCCGATTTCGCCCTACCGGGAAGAAACGTTTCTTCTCGGGGAGCGGCGTGCCCGGCCGCCGCAAGCCCGGCGCGCCGACGGGTCAGCGCCCGCCGGCCGCCCCCGCCAGCCGCTCCAGCATCAGCGCCACCGCCGGCACCTCGGCGAGGTCCGGCAGGGTCAGCGCGACCACCTGCCGCACCGCCGGCGCCCCCGAGGCGGCGTGCACCGCCACCGGCGCCACCCCGTCGGGACGCACCGACTCCAGCGCCAGCCCGGGCAGCACCGCCACTCCGAGCCCAGCGGCGACCAGTCCCACCACCGCCGGGTAGTCGTCGGTCGCGAAGTCGATCCGCGGCTCGAAGCCGGCGCCCGCGCACAGCTCCACCAGGTGCCCCCGGCACTGCGGGCAGCCGGCGATCCACTGCTCCCCCGCCAGCTCGGCCAGCTCCACCGGCCCGCCGCGCCCGGCCAGCCGGTGCCCCGAGGGCAGCAGCCCCACCAGCGGGTCGTCCAGCAGCGGGGTGACCACCAGATCGGACCAGTCGACCCCCGCGCTCAGCTGCTGGGCCTCCAGATTGGCCTCGGCGCGCGCCTCCCGGGGCGTGCCGTGCGCGGGCGCCGGCGCCGGTGCGGAGGCGGATCCGGGGGCCTGCGGGTAGCGGAAGGCGAGCGCCACCTCGCACTCGCCGCCACGCAGCATCGCCAGCGACTCCGGCGGTTCCGCCTCGACCAGCGACACGCGCACACCCGGATGGCTGTCCCGCAGCCGGGCGACCGCCGGCGGCACCAGGGTCGAGCTGGCGGTCGGGAAGGACACCAGCCGCACCCGCCCGGCCCGCAGCCCGGCGATCGCCGCGATCTCCTCCTCGGCGGCGGAGAGCCCGGCGAGGATCCCGGTGGCATGCTTGAGCAGGACCCGACCGGCCTCGCTCAGCTGCATCCCGCGGCCCGAGCGGACCACCAGCGGGGTGTCCACGGACTTCTCCAGCGCCTTCATCTGCTGGCTGATGGCGGGCTGGGTGCAGCCCAGCTCGCGGGCGGCCGCGGAGAAGGAGCCGGTGCGGGCGACGGCACGCAGGACGCGCAGGTGGCGGGCCTCGATCATGAGACCAAGATATAAGGGATTCTTTGCAACACGCAAAATTCAACTGATAGTTGAATCCTGGAACACGCCGCAGGCCCGGCCCGCCTCCCCTCGCGGGGCGCGGACCGGGCCTGCGTTCAGTCGTTACGGCCTCAGTGCGAGTGGCCGTGACCGCCGTGCGAGTGACCGTTGTCGGCCTCCTCCTCCTTCTTCTCCACCACGAGGGTCTCGGTGGTGAGCAGCAGGGAGGCGATCGAGGCGGCGTTCTCCAGGGCGGAGCGGGTGACCTTGACCGGGTCGATGACGCCGGCCTTGACCAGGTCGCCGTACTCGCCGGTGGCGGCGTTGTAGCCCTGGCCCGCCTCCAGCTCGGCGACCTTGGAGGTGATGACGTAGCCCTCCAGGCCGGCGTTCTGGGCGATCCAGCGCAGCGGCTCGTGCAGCGCCTTGCGGACGACCGCGACACCGGTGGCCTCGTCGCCGGACAGGCCCAGGCCGTCGTCCAGCACCTTGGCGGCGTGGACCAGGGAGGCGCCACCACCGGCGACGATGCCCTCCTCGACCGCGGCACGGGTCGCCGAGATGGCGTCCTCCAGGCGGTGCTTGCGCTCCTTGAGCTCCACCTCGGTGGCGGCACCGACGCGGATGACGCAGACGCCGCCGGCCAGCTTGGCCAGGCGCTCCTGCAGCTTCTCGCGGTCCCAGTCCGAGTCGGTGTTGGCGATCTCGCCCTTGATCTGGGCGACGCGGCCGGCCACGGCCTCGGACTCGCCGGCACCGTCGACGACGATCGTGTCGTCCTTGGTGACGGTCACGCGGCGGGCCGAGCCCAGCACGTCCAGACCGGCCTGGTCGAGCTTGAGGCCGACCTCCTCGGAGATCACGGTGCCGCCGGTCAGCACGGCCAGGTCGCCGAGGATCGCCTTGCGGCGGTCGCCGAAGCCCGGGGCCTTGACGGCCACCGCGTTGAAGGTGCCGCGGATCTTGTTCACCACGAGGGTGGACAGCGCCTCGCCGTCGACGTCCTCGGCGATGATCAGCAGCGGGCGGGACGAGCCGCCCTGCAGGATCTTCTCCAGCAGCGGCAGCAGCTCCTGGATGGAGGAGATCTTGCCCTGGTTGATCAGGATGTACGGGTCCTCAAGGACCGCCTCCTGACGCTCGGCGTCGGTGACGAAGTACGGCGACAGGTAGCCCTTGTCGAACTGCATGCCCTCGGTGAAGTCCAGCTCCACGCCGAAGGTGTTCGACTCCTCGACGGTGATGACACCGTCCTTGCCGACCTTGTCGATCGCCTCGGCGATCAGCTCGCCGACCTGGGCGTCCTGGGCGGACAGCGTGGCGACGGCGGCGACGTCGTCCTTGCCCTCGATCTCGCGGGCGATCGACAGCAGGTGCTCGGAGACGGCGGCGACGGCCTTGTCGATGCCCTTCTTCAGGGCGGCCGGGCCGGCACCGGCGGCGACGTTGCGCAGACCCTCGTTGACCAGGGCCTGGGCCAGCACGGTGGCGGTGGTGGTGCCGTCGCCCGCGACGTCGTTGGTCTTGGTGGCGACCTCCTTGACGAGCTGCGCGCCAAGGTTCTCGTACGGGTCGTCGAGCTCGACCTCACGGGCGATGGTGACACCGTCGTTGGTGATGGTCGGGGCGCCGAACTTCTTGTCGATGACGACGTTGCGGCCCTTGGGGCCGATGGTCACCTTGACGGTGTCGGCCAGCTTGTTGACACCGCGCTCCAGCGAGCGGCGGGCGTCCTCGTCGAACTGCAGGATCTTCGCCATGTTCCCTATTCCTTCGGGGGTGCGGCCGACGCGGCGGCCGCTCGACTACGTGAACCAACAGCCACGCCCCGGCCCCCTGTCACTAGGGACACGGATCCGGGGCGTGGCTGGACGCCTTACTTCTCGATGATGGCGAGAACGTCGCGGGCGGAGAGCACCAGGTACTCCTCGCCCTGGTACTTCACCTCGGTGCCGCCGTACTTCGAGTACAGGACGATGTCACCCACGGCGACGTCGAGCGGCAGACGCTGGCCGTCCTCGAAGCGGCCCGGGCCGACGGCCAGGACGACGCCCTCCTGGGGCTTCTCCTTGGCGGTGTCCGGGATAACCAGGCCGGAGGCCGTGGTGGTCTCGGCGTCGAGCGGCTGGACCACGATGCGGTCCTCGAGCGGCTTGATGGCAACCTTGCTGCTGGTGGTCACGTCCGAGCTCCCCTTCGGAGATTACGGGGTTTTCTAACGGGTAGGGGCGAACTCGCGCGTCTGCCGTCGCGGGGGTCAGACACACGCTGTCGCGTTAGCACTCCCCCGGTGGGGAGTGCTAGGACGACCATAGGCCGCGGTTAGCACTCAGTCAACCAGAGTGCCAACGACGCGCGGATCGGCCGCGCGGGACGGACCCCGGCCGCCCCCGGTGATCGCACCCGTGTACGGCTCCCACCCGCCACCGCGAGACTGTTCGCATGACCTCGCCCCCCGCGCGCCCCGGCCCGTCCCGGCGCGCCGACCTGCTGCTCGCGCTCGCCGCCCTCCCGCTGATGGGCGGCGTCACCGCCGTGCTGCTCTTCGGCGCCCTCGCCCTGGCGACGGGCACGGCGGTGAGCGGCTCCGGCGGACTCCTCCCGGTGCTCCTCGCGGTCGGCTTCGGCCTCGGCCTCGCGCTCACGCCGGCCGTCCTGCTCGCCCGGAGCACCTGGCGGACCGGCTGGCGGCTGGTGCCGGCCGCCGCCGCGCTCTCCCCGTTCACCGCGCCCTGGTGGTTCCTGCTGACGAACTGACCGCCCCCGACCGGCGAGAATGACCCCGTGGAGAACGACGACCTGCGGCCCCTGCTGACCGACCGGGGCCAGGCCCTGCTCGCCGAACTGCGCGACTTCGCGCCCGGGGAGGAGCTGGCGCTGGCCACCCGGCTGCGCAAGGAGCACCCCGCCGGCCTGGTGTCGGCCGCCCTCGGGCAGGCGCGGCTGCGGCAGCGGGCCCGGGCCAAGTTCGGCGCCGACGCCGACCTGATGTACTTCACGCCCAACGGCGTCGAGCAGTCCACCCGGCGCGAGGTCGCCGAGTGGCGGGCGCGGCGCTTCGCGGACCTCGGGGTGAAACGGCTGGCCGACCTCTGCTGCGGGATCGGCGGCGACGTGCTGGCACTGGCCCGGGCCGGCGTCGAGGTGCTCGCCGTCGACAAGGACCCGGCCGCCTGCGCCGCCACCGCCGCCAACGCGGCCGCCCTCGGCCTGGCCGACCTGGTCGAGGTGCGCTGCGCGGACGTCGCCGACGTCGACGTCACCGGCTTCGACGCGGTCTTCACCGACCCGGCCCGGCGCACCTCGCGCGGCCGGGTCTTCGACCCCGAGGCGTACGCGCCGCCGCTGTCCTGGGCGATCGAGGCCGGCCGGCGCACCCCGGTCGGCGCGCTCAAGGTGGCCCCCGGCATCCCGCACGAGGCGGTGCCGGAGGACGCCGAGGCCGAGTGGGTCTCCGACCACGGGGACGTCAAGGAGGCGGTGCTCTGGTTCGGCACCCGGGCCGGGCACCCGCACCGCGCCACCCTGCTGCCGCAGCGGGCCAGCCTCACCGGCGGCGATCTGCCCGACCCGCCGGCCGGCCCGGTCGGCCGGTACCTGTACGAGCCGGACGGCGCGGTGATCCGCGCCCACCTGGTCGCCGAGGTCGCCGGGCGGGTGAACGGGCGGCTGATCGACCCGAAGATCGCCTACGTCACCTCGGACGAGCTGGTCGACACCCCCTACGCGCACGGCTTCGAGCTGACCGACGTGCTGCCGTTCCACATCAAGAGGCTCAAGGCGCTGCTGCGCGAGCGGGGCGTCGGCACCGTGGTGATCAAGAAGCGCGGGATGGCGATCACCCCGGAGGAGCTGCGCCGCCAGCTGAAGCCCACCGGCCCGAACGCCGTCACGGTGATCCTCAGCCGCACCGACCACGGCCCGCTGATGATGCTCGGCCACCCGGTGACCGGCCCGGCCGCGGCCGTTCAGGCGGCCGGCGTCTCGATGTAGTCCTCCAGCCGGGCCACCGCGAAGCCCTGCTCCTGGATCCTGGCCAGCAGCTCGCCGAACATCTGGGTCATCGTCTCGCCCTTGAGGTCCTTGGGCCCCCGGAAGTGGGCGAGCACGATGTCGCCGGGCCGCAGCCGCTTGTCCGCCGCCTGGTACTGCATGTCGTGGATCTGCATCGACTCGCGCCAGAGCACGATCGCCTTCGGCCCGCACTGCTGGACGGCGGAGTTGAGCGCCGGCGTGTTGGCGCCGTCGCCGTACGGCGGGCGGAACAGCAGCGGCGCGGTGCCGTACTCCCGGGTGAGCGCGGCCTGGGCGTCGCAGACCTCGGACCGCTGCCTCTCCGGCGCCACCCTGCTCAGCTGGGCGTGGTCCGTCGTGTGGTTGTGGACGTGGTTGCCGAGCGCCTGCAGCCGCTTGAAGTAGCCGTAGTCGTCCTTGACGATGTCGCGGGTCAGGAACATCGAGACCGGCACCTTGAGGTCGGTCAGCATCTCGACGAACCGCGGGTCCTTCTCGGCGCCGTCGTCGATGGTGAGGAAGACGACCTTGTCGGTGGTCTTCACCTCGCTGAACACCGGGACCGGCCCGGTCCTCTGGAGCTTCACCGGCTTGTCGGCGGGCGCGGGGGGCGCGGGCGGCAGCGGGGTGAGGTTCCACTTCGCCCAGGCGGCGGCGTCCCCGGCGGCGGGGGCGGGAGGCGCGCTCGGCGGCGGCGCGGTGGTCGCCGACGGCCGCGGGGCGGCGGACCCGGCCGG
>NZ_BAAAKJ010000128.1:333-1354 GCF_039527695.1 Kitasatospora putterlickiae | reverse complement strand
GGGCCGGCCCACCGCAGGCCGCTGCGGCCTCCAGCCCGTCCGGGCTCTGCGTGCCGGGCCGGTTGCCGCCGAAGCAGTTGGCGGGGTCGACCGAGGCCAGCACCAGATCCGCGCCGTTGCCGT
Source organism: Kitasatospora putterlickiae (assembly GCF_039527695.1). NCBI lineage: Bacteria > Bacillati > Actinomycetota > Actinomycetes > Kitasatosporales > Streptomycetaceae > Kitasatospora > Kitasatospora putterlickiae. The sequence continues at coordinate 1,231 of NZ_BAAAKJ010000128.1, read as the reverse complement.
CCACCTGGTTGCCCTCGACCCGGTTGCCGCTCGCCGGATGGCCCGCCGGGTCGGTGACGATCACCCCGGCCGCGCGGTTGCCCCGGACCAGGTTGCGCTCCACCCGGTTCTCGGTCCCGCCGCCGATCCCGATGCCGATCCCGAAACCGCCGTCCGCCTGCTGGGGCGAGTCGGCGGCGTTGTTGTCGACGACCACGTTGCCCGCGATCACCGCGCCGTGCTGCGGGGCCAGCGCCTCCAGGTCGTTGGAGTTCACCGTGACGCCCACCCGGTTGCCCGCCACCCGGTTGCCCAGGATCGACAGGCCGTCCGAGGCGTTGGTCAGCTCGACGCCGACCGCGTTGCGCTCCACCGTGTTGCCGCGCACCAGGGTGTCGCAGGGCTTGCACTGGCCGACGTAGATGCCGGAGTCGGCGTGCCCGGAGGCGTAGGACTCCTCGATCACCCCGGCGCGGGCGTCGAAGGCGTAGATGCCGTACAGGCCGTTGTTGTACGCCGTCACCCGGGTCGCCCGGAAGCCCTGCACGGGCGGGAACCGGGCGGTGTCCAGCGGATCGTACGCCGAGCCGCCCGCGCCGCGCTGCTGCAGCTTCTCGTCGGTGACGCCGGTGAACAGCACGCCGTTGGCCAGGTAGCCGTGCACGGTGAGGTTCTCCACCACCGTGCCGGGGCCGGTGGCGGTGATGCCGTTGGCCAGCTTCAGCCCGCCGTCGAAGACGACCGTGGAGCGGTCCGTGCCGCGCAGCACGATGTCGCGCTTGGCGACGCGCACGCTCTCGCGGTAGGTGCCGGGAGCGATCAGCACCGTGTCGCCGTCGCGGGCGACGTCCACGGCCTTCTGGACGGTCGGGAAGTCCTCCGGGACGCGGACCACGTTCCCGGCCGGGTGCTTGGCGTC
>NZ_BAAAKJ010000128.1:0-250 GCF_039527695.1 Kitasatospora putterlickiae | reverse complement strand
TCCGAGGCCACCGTCCGCCACTGCCAGACGGCTCCCGCGGCGGCCACCAGGGCGACGACGACGGCCACGGCGGTCGCGGCGGTCCTGCGGGGTGACTGACGATCAGGAAACGTGATTTGCATGGCACGTGTTTTATCGTCTCCAATAGGGCGCATGCCCACCGAACCGGAAAACGCGTCGCCGCCGAAACCCCCCGCCGCGCCCGGTGTCGGTCGGCGAAGGGCGCTGCTGGCGGCCGGGGCGGTGCTCG
>NZ_BAAAKJ010000127.1:0-3359 GCF_039527695.1 Kitasatospora putterlickiae | reverse complement strand
CAGGCGGCCGGGGCGGCGGACGCGAGGCCGGTTCGCATGCGCGTGCCCCTCCTGGAGTGGTGACGGCACGTCGTCCTCCGGGCACCTCTTCCGGAGCGGCCGGAAGGCGACGCGACCCGCCCGATCGGGGTGGTGGCCCGTGAACCGTCCGGAGCGGTGGGGCCCGTCGGCGCTCGCTCCAGGGGGCCGAATTCCCGGAAGCCCTTGCCTAGGCATGTCCGCGACATGTTCCATGGTCCCATGGGGCGCAGCGAGCTCGTTCTGATGACCGATCACGGCTCGACCGAGGGCAGCCGGGAGGCGCTGGCCACCGCCGCGCACCGGCTCACCGGGCGGGCGCCGGTGCTGCTCGACGCGCGGCACTTCATGAGCGGCGGACCGCACGGGCCGGCCGGTGGCGGCCGGGTGCGCGGCAACGGCGGCGGCGACGGCGTCGTCCTGGAGGTCCCCGCCGAGGGCCTCGCGCTGGCGGCCCGGGCGGTGATCCTCTACGAGATACCGCCGCACCGGCGCCTGGAGCTCGCCGACCTCCAGCGGGCCCTGCGCGAGCACGGCGTCCGCTCGCTCGGCACCGCCGTCGGCGGCTGGCGGGCGGCCAGCGACAAGCGGCTCGCCGTCGAGTGCTTCGCCCGCGCCGGCGTCCGCCAGATGCCCACCGTCACGCTCTCCCGGCCCACCGCCGCCGAGGCCGCCGAGGTGTTCGACCGGCTCGGCGGCGACGTCTGGGCCCGTCCGGCCGTCGGCATGAGCGGGCAGGACGTCTTCCACGTCACCACCCGCGCCCAGCTCGCCGAGGCGGCCGAGTGCTACGCGCGGGCCGGCGCCGACTGGCTGCTCGCCCAGGACGCCCGCAACTTCACCGCGGACGGCCGCCGCCACCAGTACCGGGTGACCGTGCTCGGCGGGCGGGCGCTGCGCGCCGTCGAACACGTGCAGGACGACCCGGACGAGCCGTGCAACCTCGCCCGGGGCGCCGTCTCCACCCCGCTGCCGCTGGCGGAGCTGCCCGCCGGGCTGGCGGAGCTTGCGGAGGCCGCCACCGGGGCGGTGGGGCTGCCGTTCGCCGCCGTCGACCTCGCGGCGGAGAGCGGCGGCGTGGTCTTCGAGGTCAACGTCCACCCGGCGTACGGCTCGCCCGGCGCGCTGGAGGCGGTCGCCGTGCCGTACGTGGCGGCCCACCTGGAGGCGCCCGCCGGGTGATGACCGGAGTCCGCCTCCGCGCGGAAACTGACATCACGTCACACGGGAACGGCCCCGGAACGCCCGTCCCGGGACGGAAAGCCGCCGGACCCCCGGTCGAAGAGGCCCTCCGGCGGGTACTAGACTCGTGGAGGTTGTGAAGGCACCTCGTTCGGTGAGGCGTCGCCACGGACACAGGCCACTGACCCCACGACGTCGAGAGACGCCCAGGGTCAGGACAGGTCTCCCCGGCCTAAGGGGTGACCCCAAGTGGCTGCACCCCGGGAGACCGGGGCGCTACGCCGTGGCGTGCCAAAGCTCTGACGAGATCAGGGGTGCCCACCCGCCGTCGCGGCGCCCGTGCGCGTCCGTCCGGCGTGTGGAGCCTCCTGGTGGCCCGGTTACGGCGACCCCGCGCGGGCGCCCCGACGGCGAGGAGGTGAGAGCAGTGGAGTGCAGTGGCAGTCCGGGTCGAAGTCGGCCCCTCCCCAGGACGTCCCCCACTCTTCCTGGCACCCGGCACCCCTTTTCCCGTACCGCTCCCGACCCCCGCCGCCGCACCGCCCGCCGCTGATCCCGGCGAGGCCGACGCGCGGACCGGGCGCCGTGCGCGGTGGAGGACGGCCGGGCGCCTCCCGCCCGCCCCGCAGCGCGTGAACCACCGTGTTCCCGGCTGCGGCGGCCCCCGAACCGCGGAGGTACCCCGCCATGTCCGACTGGCGTGTGCGCGCCGTGCGCGCGAGCAAGCGTCCTTTCACCCGTCCCGTCACCCCGGTCGGCGGCGCGCCCGCCGAGCCGGCCCCCGAGCACTCGATGGACCCGCGCCCGGACCAGCCGGTCGAGCACGTGAGCCTGGAGCGCTCCGTCGTCGACGCGGCCGTCTACCGCGACGGTCACCGCGTGCAGTCGTCCGCCAACCTGGCCGACGTCTACCGGGAACTGCCCGGCAAGCCCGGCACCATGGCCTGGATCGGGCTCTACCGCCCCGCCGACGTCCAGCTGCTGGAGGCCGCCGAGCGGTTCAACCTGCACGAGCTGGCGGTCGAGGACGCCATCGTCGCCCACCAGCGCCCCAAGCTGGAGCGCTACGGCGACACCCTGTTCGTCGTGCTGCGCGCCGCCCGCTACCTGGACGACGTGGAGGAGGTCGACTTCGGCGAGATCCACCTCTTCGTCGGCCCCGACTTCGTCCTCACCGTCCGCCACTCCCAGGCCCCCGACCTGTCCGCCGTCCGCCGCCGGCTGGAGGCCGACCCGGAGCTGCTGGCCCTCGGCCCCGAGGCGGTGCTGTACGCGGTGCTCGACGCCGTCGTCGACGGCTACGCCCCGGTCATCGCGGGCCTGCAGCACGACATCGACGAGATCGAGACCGAGGTGTTCGGCGGCGACCCGCAGGTGTCCCGGCGCATCTACGAACTCTCCCGCGAGGTCATCGAGTTCCAGCGCGCCACCCGGCCGCTGCTGGAGATCATGAAGAGCCTGGAGGCCGGTTTCGGCAAGTACGGCACCGACGAGGAGCTCCAGCGCTACCTGCGTGACGTCGCCGACCACGCCACCTACGCCGCCGAGCGGGTCGACGGCTTCCGCCAGATGCTGCAGAACATCCTCACCGTCAACGCCACCCTGGTCTCCCAGCGGCAGAACGAGGAGATGAAGCAGCTCGCCGAGGCCGGCCACGCCCAGAACGACGAGATCAAGAAGATCTCCTCCTGGGCGGCCATCCTCTTCGCCCCGACCCTGATCGGCACCGTCTACGGCATGAACTTCGACACGATGCCGGAGCTGCACTGGGCCTTCGGCTACCCCTTCGCGATCGCCCTGATGGCCCTGGTCTGCACCAGCCTCTACTTGATCTTCAAGCGCCGCGACTGGCTGTGACGGTCGGTCGGGGCGGCCTCCGGGCGGCGGCCGGTCCAGAGGAGGGCGGCGCCGGCGAGGGCGGTGGCGCCGAGGAGCCAGCGGGGTGGGCCGGGTGGCAGGAGGGCGAGGGCGAGGCCGGCCAGGGCGCCGGACAGCTGGAGGGCGAGGGACTGGACGGAGAGGGCGGTGGCCCGGGTCTCGCTGGGGACGCGTTGGTGGAGACGGGCGCTCTGGTCCGGGCCGGCCGTCCCGAGGCCGAGGTAGGTGAGGCCGTAGCCGCAGGCGGCGGCCACGGCGGCGGCCAGGCCGGCGGCGCGCAC
>NZ_BAAAKJ010000126.1:739-11786 GCF_039527695.1 Kitasatospora putterlickiae | reverse complement strand
GGGTCCGGCCGTCGCCAGCCCGGCGGCGATCAGGACGCCGACCGCGCGGCGGTTGCCGGGCAGGCTGTCCAACAGCTCCGCCGAGACCCAGCAGCCGATCGGCAGCTGGACCAGCGCCGGGTGCAGCGGGTGGCCGAGCCAGACGCCGTGCAGCAGGTCGCGGTAGCGGCCGAGCGGCAGCCCGTTCACCGCGTCGGCGAGCGGTGCGGCGGCCCGGTCCAGGAAGCGCCACTCGGCCGGCGCGTCCAAGGCGTCGCGCAGCCGCCGCGACCACGGCCGGCTCTGCGGGAGGTCATGGGAGGAAGTGTCCATACCCGGCGCCTAGCCGCCCGGCGGAGGGGCAAACCCGGGTTCCGCCGTTGGTCGACCGCGCAGGCCTGCCGCGGCCGGCCAGGGGTAGGCGCGGGGAGGCCCCGGGAGGGCCGGCCGTGCACCTGGGCCGTCCTGTACCGCGGTGATCACCACACCTGAGAACCGCCCGGGCACGAGACACGGAGAACGAGGCAGGAGATGGCCGATCTGACGCGCATCGCTCAGGATCATGGCCGAGGCCGTCAGCGGCCCGGGCCGTCCGCGCTGCCGGAACGCCTCTGCGGCGCGTGCGTCGAGGCCCTGGCCATGGACGCCGCCGCGATCACCCCGATGGCCGACACCGGCCACCGCGCCGGGGTCTGGGCGAGCGACGAGGACGCCCGGCGGCTGGAGGAGCGGCAGTTCGCCCTCGGGGAGGGACCGGGTGTGGACGCCTTCCGGCTACGCCGCCCAGTGCTGGTCGCGGACCTGTTCGCCCCCGACGAGGAACGCTGGCCCGCGGGCTGCGCCGGGCGCACGCCTTCCCGCTGCACCTGGGCGCCTCCTGCATCGGCGTGCTCAGCCTCCACCGGGCGCTCCCCGGGGTGCCGGAGCCGACGGAGATCGCCGATCTCCAGGTCGCCGCGACCACCGTCACCCTCGCCCTGTTCGGTTCCTTCGTCGCGGAGCCGGACGGCGTGACGGCGGACGGCGCGGTAACGGAGTGCGTAGTACTGGACGACGGCCTACCGGACGACGCGGCGGCGCGGCCCTGGCTGGACGAGACCCCGCCCAACGGCGTCGAGGTGGACCAGGCGGTCGGCATGATCATGGTGCAGCTGGGCGTGCGGGCCGGCCAGGCACTCGACCGGCTCCGTGCCCACGCCTTCGTGCACGACGAGGAGATCGACGAGCTCGCGCGCCAGGTGGTGCGGGGAGGACTCCGCTTCACGGAGGAGGACCGATGACGAACGGCCTGCGGAGGCACGCGGGCGCGACCCGGCCCGTGGGGGAGCCCACGAGGGGAGGGAAGGCGGCCATGACACGGTCGAGTTCCTGCCTCGGTTCACCGGGGTGGGTGTGACCCTCCGCGGGGTTTCCGGCCGCCGCGAGCGGGTTCGCCGGCTGGAGACCCGGCAGTCCATCATCGGCGAGGGCCCCTGCCTCGACTGCCACCGCACCGGCGAGGAGATCCTCATCCCGGAGGACCTGCGCGGCGCCCGCGAGCGCTGGCCGCGGTTCGCCCCGGCGGCGCTGGGGGCCGGGTTCCGCTCGGTGCGGGCGGTGCCGCTGCGCCTGGACGGCCGGACGGTCGGCGGGCTCAACCTGTTCGACGGCCGGGTGAGCGCCGGTCCGGGCGCGGACGTCCCGGAGCTCGTGCAGGCGCTCGCCGACCTCGCGGTGATCGCCCTGCTGCACCGCCGGCACGGTCGCCGGCTGACCGCCGCCGAGGAGATCACCGCCGCGCTGGCCGACCGGACCACCATCGAGCAGGCGAAGGGATCCTCGCCGAGGCGGGCGGAATCGACATGGACGTGGCCTTCCAGGTGCTCCGCAGCCATGCCCGGCGCAGCGGGACGGGCGTGGCGGACACCGCCCGGTCCCTGGTGGAGGGCCGGTTGGCACCGGCCGTCCTGCTCGCCGGCTGACCGGCCCCGGTAACGGCACGACGCACCGCGACCGTAGCCGCCGCGGCCGCACTCCGGCCGGGCGGCCCGGGTTTGCGGCGGGCGCCCCGGGGAACCCGTCGGGGTTTCCGGAAGTAGCCACGACCCGGGGACGACATCATGGCCACACCCGATCCAGACCCCGACCGCACGCCCGGCCTCGACCGGCGCGGCACGCTGCCGGCCGGCGGGGACACCCCTCCGGCCGAAGGGGGCATCTCAGGAATCTCCCACCCGGAACCCGAGGAGGTCCGCAAGGCCTGGGGCCGCTGGCCCGCCGTCGTGATCGTGCTCGTGGCGGTGGCGGTGTCGGCCATGCTCATCGGGATGATCGTCGCGCTGAGCGCCTGAGCGCCTGAGCACGTCAGTGCCTGACCGTCCGTGCCTCCTCATGCGCATCGCGGACCGCAGGGGCGTGTGTCACCCGCCGCACGCCCCCGCCGGATGTCAACGGGCGGCCGCCGCCATGCTCTCGCGCACCGTGACCAGGCACGGATCGCAGTAGCGGTCCGGCACCGCGGTGGGCCCGTCCAGGCCGTTCGGGACCACGCGGCGGGACAGCTCCAGCAGCTGCCCGCAGAGCGCCGTCGACGCGTCGTCCTTCGACACCACGTGCCACACCAGACCCGACGGCTCCTCCGCCGGATCGGACTCGGCCCACATCTCGTACACGACTGCCTCCCGGAGCAGGGGATCAGGCTTCCCATGCAATCCCGGTCGGCGCCGGTCGGCCACCGGGTGGCACCCACTGGGACGGTTCCGCGCCGACCGGGCGGTTACCGGCGCCCGACCGGGGCAGGCGCGCGGTCGAGGTCGGGAAGGGCCCGGCCGCACCCACCACGGAGGCACCGGATGAGCATGGTCAAGGAGTCGGTCGAGGTCGACGTGCCGCTGCACGCCGCGTACAACCAGTGGACGCTGTTCGAGGAGTTCCCCCGGTTCATGGAGGGCGTCGACGCGGTGACCCAGCTGGACGACCGCCACAACCACTGGCGGACCAGCGTCGGCGGTGTCACCCGTGAGTTCGACACCGAGATCGTCGACCAGTTGCCGGACGAGCGGATCGCCTGGCGGACCGTCGACGGCGAGGTGAACCAGAAGGGCGTCGTCAGCTTCCAGCGCATCGACGACGCGCACACCCGGGTCAGCCTGGCCATCGACTTCAAGCCCGAGGGGATGGCCGAGAAGGCCGGAGACGCCCTCGGCATGGTCGACCGCCGGGTCAAGGGCGACCTGCGGCGGTTCAAGGACTTCATCGAGGAGCGGGGCCGGGCGGAAGGAGGCTGGCGCGGCCGCATCACCCCGGGCGGCTGAGCCCGGCGCCCGGCCGGCACCGCAGCGGCCCCGGACCCCTGAAACGGGGGGCGGGGCCGCTGCCACGGCCGGGCGGGCTCAGCCGATGCCGGGGACGTCGCCCTCGGCGTCCTCCCGTCCTGTCGCGCCCTCGACCTCCTCCGGGGTCTCGATCCCCGGCCACTCGGTGCGGTCCTCGGCGCCGCCGGGCGCGGTTCCCTCCCGGTCGGCGTGCCCCTGGTCCGTGTCCTCCCGTTCCGCGTCGTCCCGCCTGATCCGCACCGACTCCTCCTCGGCCGACAGCCCGGCCGTGTCGTCCGGCACGGCGGCCGCCCGCAGATCGCTGTGCGGGTCGAGCGGGTCGAGCCGCCCGGCCGCGGGCTCCGGGGAACCGGCCACCTCGTCGGCCTCCGGCTCCTCCTGGGCGAGCCGCGCGTCCAGCGACTCGCCGGCCGCCTGCTCGGCCCCGGTGGTGCCGAAGGACTCCACCGCCACCGGCGCGTCCCCGGGGACCGCCTGCACCTGAGGGTCACCCGACCACTGCTGGGACGGTGAGCCGTCCTGCAGGTCGGGGATGCCCTCGTCCTCGGGCGGGGCCCCCGGATCGTGGCCGCGCGGCCCGGTCCCGGGCTCCCACACCGGCGGCTGGCCGTCGGTCCCGTAGCCCGGCCCGTCGCGGGGCGGCGGGTCGACGTCCAGTGGAGCCCGGTGCTCCGGGCGGGCGTAGTCCTCGCCGGGGCCGACGCCCGGCACCGGGCCCTCGGCGATCTCCGGCCGCTGCTCGTCGCCGCCGGCCACGTTCGGCGTACCGCCCTTGCCGATCGGCGCGGGCCGCCGCTGCGGGTCCGCCGTGTCGTGCGGCGGGCGTTCCCGTGATGACTCGGTCATGATGCCTCCGGTCGTCGAACTCAGGCGGTGGGTGGGCCGGCGCCGACGCCGGCCCGCCCGCGCGTCTACCCGGCCCCGCCCGCCCGTACCGGGGCGGTTGCCCCCGCGACCGCCGGGTAGGCGCCGGGCGTGGACCACTACGAACCCCCGGCGGACGGCGGACCCGGCGCGCACGACGCGGCGGAGTACGACCTGTGCGACCACTGCGGCCAGGCGGTCCTCGGCGTGGAACTGCTCGGCGCGCTCGTCCCCGACTCCTCCGCCGTGCACGCCTTCGACCCCCGCCTCGACGGTCGGCGGGTCGTCACCGCCTGCTCGCCCGAGCACCTGGGCGCGCTGGTCGAGGACTACCGCGACCGCCCGTTCGTCCACGAGGAGCAGTGGGCGGCCAAGGTCTGCCGCACCCTCGCCGACTACGACGAGCCGGTGCCGCTCAGCCTGGTCGCCGAGCTCAGCGGGATCTCCGAGCACCAGGCACAGCGCGGGGTCGACTGGCACAACGCCCGCGCCCGCGAGTGGCGTGCCCGCTACGGCGACCCCGACGCGCAGGGCTGACGGCGTGCCAGGACCCGGACCGCCCCCCTCCGGGGGTCGGTCCNNNTCCTGGTGTCGGCTGCGTCAGGTGGTCGACCGAGGGCCGGAAGCACCGCGTCACGGCGCCGCGCGGTCGGCGGCGGGCGGTTCGGGGCCGTCGCCCTCCTCGTCCTCCGCCGGGGCGTCGGACACCGCGGGGCCCGGCTTCGACCCGCCGCCGCCCGCCGCCTCTCCGCCCTCGGGTCGCCCGCCCTCGGGTCCCCTGCCCAGGGGTCCCCCGCCCTCGGGCCACGGAGCGGGCTCCGCTTCCGGGTCCCCGGTCGCCTGGTTCACGCTGGCGGCCCACGAGCGTCGTCTGGCACTCACCACTGTCTCCCTCGACATCGGGCGGGCCCCACGCCCGCCAGTGGCCTGCGGCTACCCGGCGCCGACTCCGCCCACACCCGCGGCCCGCCGTGATCCACCGTCCGGCGCCAGCCGGCCACGCATACCGCACGCCCCTCCGGGTACCCGCACGCATTCAGGGGGGCGGCCGACCAGGAGGAGAACCATGACCCGCGACAGCAAGGCCCTGGCCATCGTGACCAACTACGGCGTGGAACAGGACGAACTCCTCGTCCCGCTGCGCCACCTGCGCGACGACGGCGTCCAAGTGGACATCGCCGCCGTCGAGGAGGGCGACATCCGCACCCTCGTCCGGGACAAGGAGCCCGGCGAGACTGTCCGCCCCACCCACACCCTCGGCCAGGTCGACGCCGCCGACTACGACCTGCTGCTGATCCCCGGCGGCACGATCAACGCCGACACCCTCCGGCTGCACGACGAGGCCGTCCACCTGGTGCGCGCCTTCAGCGCCACCGGCCGGGCCATCGCCGCCATCTGCCACGGCCCCTGGCTGCTCGCCGAGGCCGGCGTGGCCGCCGGCAAGCGCCTGACCTCCTTCCCGTCGCTGCGCACCGACCTCACCAACGCGGGCGCCGAGTGGTCCGACGAGCCCTTGGTCGACGACGACACCGGCGGCTGGCGCCTGGTCACCTCCCGCAACCCCGACGACCTCGACGCCTTCATCCGAGGCATCGACGCCGCCCTGCGCCGCCCCGCCCCGACGGCCGGCCGACCCGGGTAGCCACCGGGGTGAATAAATTCGCTACCTGGCGGACGGAGCACCGTGATAGACAACCGGCGTGCAAAAAATCTTGGAATTCCCCGAGGTCCTGCGGCTGATCGAGGACCGCTCGGCCGCGTTCCGCGCCGCGATCGCGTCCGCCCCCGACCTTGACGTCCAGGTGCCGTCCTGCCCGGACTGGACGCTGCGCGAACTGGCGCAGCACCTCGGCGACGGCCGCCGCCGCCAGGCCGCCATCGTCGCGGCGGGCCCGGGCGCCGAGCCCCCGGCGAGGACGGACCCGAAGGGTGCTCCGACCGCGCCCCGCGACCGCGAAGCCCTGGACGCCTGGCTCGCCGAGTCGACCGGGCTCATGCTCGACGCGTTGCGCGCGGCAGGCCCGGACCGCGGCTGCTGGACGTGGTGGGGCCGCTCGCAGGCCCCGGAGACCAGCGGAGCCGTGGCCCGGCACCAGATCCAGGAGATCGCCGTCCACACCTACGATGTCCAGCTCACCCAGGGGGCCGCACAGCCGCTGCCGACGGGTGTCGCGGTCGAGGGCGTCGACGAGTTCCTGACGACCGTCTCGGCGACCACCGTCCCCTGGCCGTTCAAGCCGGCCACCATCGACCTGCACGCGACCGAGGGCCGCTCCTGGCGCCTGACCCTCGACGCCGACGGCGTCCGCTGCGACGACCTCGCCGCCGACGCGGAGCCGGGCGACCTGGCGATGCGCGGTGCGGCGGGCGACCTGGTCCTCTACTTCTACCAGCGCCTCCCGCTCGACGCCCTGGAGACCACCGGCGACACCGCGCCGATGGAGCAGCTCGCAGACTGGGACCCGAACGCGTAGCAGGCGCACGCGTGACCCGTCCGTGGGCCCGGGGTCGCGCACACCGCGCGGACTGAGGGGCGAAGGCCGGCGGCCGCCTTCGCCCCTCGACAGCGCACTGGCTGGACGCGCCGCCGTTGGCCCCCGGCCGGCGTCGCTCGCGGGCCTGGTCAGGACCGGTCCGACCACCCGCGCCCAGCAGTTCCCCGAAGGCCCCGCCCCGATGACCGGACGTCAGAGCGCCCCGTCCCATGGGCTTTGGGCGAGGGCTCGGAGGCCGTCCGGTCTCAGGATCCGCCGGATCGGCTCCAGTGACCCATCCGCTCGCGCGCCACCGGATCCCGGTGGACCTTTCCGGTCGCGGCGCTCAGCGGCAGTCGCGGCCGCAGGCGTCCGCCTCCGTGCCCGGAGAAGGTGGCGCCACGGGCGTGGGTGCGCAGCAGCCCTTGCCCCGCCAGGCGTCGCGGCCCTCCTTCACCGCGATGGCGGCGATCACGAGTGCGGCGAGGGGGTCGGCCCAGAACCAGCCGAGCGTCGCGTTCAGTACCAGGCCGACCAGCAGGACGGCGGACAGGTAGGTGCACAGCAGCGTCTGCCGCGAGTCGGCGACCGCGCTGGCGGAGCCGAGTTCGCGGCCGGCCCGGCGCTGGGCGGCGGACAGGAAGGGCATGACGGCCAGGGACAGCGCGGCCAGCACGATCCCGGGGACCGATCGCCCGGCCTCGCCGGTGCCGGCCAGCGCGCGGACGGCGTCCACGCCCACGTACGCGGCGAGTGCGAAGAAGGACACGGCGATGATCCGCAGGGTGGTCCGCTCCCGGGCCTGGCGGGCGGCGTGCTCGCGGGCGGAGAACTGCCAGGCGACGGCGGCGGCCGAGGAGACCTCGATCACCGAGTCCAGGCCGAAGCCGATCAGGGCGGTGGAGGAGGCGGCGGTGCCGGCGGTGATGGCGACGACCGCCTCGATGACGTTGTAGGAGATGGTCGCGGCGACCAGCAGCCGGATCCGGCGGGTCAGCGCCTCGCGCCGGGCCGGGCCGTGGCCGAGCGACAGGGAGGTCGGCGCGGCCATGGTCAGCAGCACCCTTTCTCGCTGGCCTCCGCGCAGGTCCGCCCGGTCTCGACGGCGAGCACGGCGGTGCGCAGGCTGTCGAGCGCGTCGCCGAGGCGTTCGTCGGCGAGTTCGTAGCGGGTGCGCCGCCCGTCGGGCACGGTGACGACCAGGCCGCAGTCGCGCAGGCACGCGAGGTGGTTGGACAGGCGGGGCCGGGAGACGCCGAGGGCGTCGGCGAGGTCGGCCGGGTAGGCGGGGGCGTCGCGCAGGGCGAGCAGGACACGGCAGCGGATCGGGTCGGCGAGCGCCCGTCCGAACCGCGCCAGCACCTCGATGTCGGTGGCGGCGGTCAGCATGAGGACGACAGTACACAGGATCCTGAATTCAGGGAACCATGAACTGGTTGGGGTGTGAGGACCTCAGCCGTGCAGCAGGAGGTGGGCCGCTTGCTCGGGGCCGTCGGCGGAGCGGCAGACCGAGGGCAGGCACGGCAGGCACGGCGGGCACGGGTCGGCCGGGAGTCGGGCGCTGTCCGGGACCTGGACGGCGCGGGCGCCGGCGGTCAGCGCGGCCTCGATGAGCGGGTCGCCGTGGGCCACCACCGTGACGAGCGCCGGCGGCAGGGCGAGCGCGCGGCAGGCGGCGGTCACCAGGCCGGTCGCGGGCGGACGGCAGTCGCAGGCGTCGTGCGGACCGTGCGGGCAGACCGCCCACGCGTCGACCGGTCCGAGCAGCAGCTCGGCGCGGGCCTGCACCGACTCGACCTGCTCCCGCCGCAGCACGCGGCGGGCGACGCCGGGCTGGGTGCTCAGCACGCCGAGCGCGAAGCCGGCCGCCCGAAGCGCGGCGGAAGCGCGGCGAGCGAGGACCGCACCCCGGCCAGCGGGTGGACCGCTCCGGGGTCGCCGTTGCAGGAGACGTCCTGGATCAGCGTGCCGTCCCGGCCGAACAGGACGGCGCCGGGCCATGTGCCCTGCGTCCCCTGCGTCGCCGCGCGAGACGGTTCACGGAGGAACAGCCAGGCGCCGGGGCGCGTCGCGGAGGCACCGGCCGGGCGGGGCTGCGGGACGGCCGTCACGGTGCTGTCGAGGTACGCCGTACTCCTGCGGGTTGCCGCCCAGGGGCGGGTGAAGCGGTTCCGGGCCGTCCGGGTGCGCGGATCTGACGCGCCGTCCGCCAGGAGTCGCCGCCGCTCACGGTGAGTGCGGCCGGTTGGCGCTGTCGTGCCCGGTGAAGCGGTCGCGCACGGAGGCGATCGCCCCGGTGCCGGGCGGCAGCCCCCACACGGGGGAGCCCGGGCGGTCCTGCCGGGCCTCGGCGAGCCGGTCGGCGCAGCGCCGCAGCTCCGCCGCCGGGACGGCGGCGCGGACCAGCGGGAAGAGGCGTTCGTTCTCGCCGGCCAGGTGGGCGCGCAGGACGACCAGCAGCGCGCCGGTGCAGTGGGCGCGGTCGGCGGCCGGCAGTCGTTCGTCCATGGCCCGGGCCAGCAGCCGGCGCACCGTCGTGTGGGTGTGGACGGCGGCGTCCGCGAGCGCCCGGCCCGCCGGCAGGTGCCGGCGGACCAGGGGGTGGAAGTACGTCTCCTCGACGGTCAGGTGCTCGTCGAGCACGCGGTCCAGCTCGGCCAGCACCCGGTGGCCGTCCGACACGGCGTGCTCGCCCCGCGCGTGGACGGCGTCGAGCCGCCGCAACAGGGCCTCCACCGCGCGGTGCGCGGTGGACAGTTCACACAGGAGGCCTTCCGGGCCGTTCATCGATGCCTCCGTGCGGACGGTACGGATCGTCGGGTGACCCCCGCGTCTGCCCGTCCCGCGGCGTCCCAACCGCACCGGAGGGGCGTCCTCGGCGGCTGCCGGTCAGTCGGCCGAGTCACGGCCGCGCGTGAACCGCTCCCGGTACTGCTCGGCGGCCTGGGTGAGCAGCTTCGGGCCCGGCCGGGCGAGCGGCAGCGGGCCGGCGATCAGCGGCTCGTGGTCCGGCCCGAGGCCGACCACGCGGCCGGTGAGGAGCCCGGGCCGCCGCTCGGAGCGCTTCTCCGCGAGGTGCGCGTAGCTGAACACCCGGCGGGTCACCCAGTCGGCGGCCCGCCGTGGCCACCACGGCTCGGGGCGCAGCGGAGTGACGGACAGGCCGGGCATCGGGACGTCCGCCTCGTGGTCCAGGCTGCCCGCCGAGTCCGCCTCGGGGCCCTGGGAGTAGCGCAGGTAGACGTCGAGGTCGCCGGTGGCGAGGGCGGTCAGCAGCTCCAGGTCGTCGATCAGCTCCATGGGGACCTCGTGGTCGATCCCCCCGGTGGGCCGGCCGTCCCGGTGGCCGTTCCGCCACCGGGACGGTACCGGGCGCCTGCCCGCCGCACCCCGCCCCAACCGCCCGTGCGGGCGCGGAGCGGCCGGACGGGCGGGGGCGTCCAGTCTTCCGGCTCTGCCAGCTGTCCTTCGCGGCGTGCGCGCGTACCGCTCTGACTTCCCGACCAGTGGTATGTAGACCGGTCTGCATATTCATGGTGCTGAGGGTGGCTGGGCGTGGAGTGGGAAGTCGGGCCGGTCGACTTTCCACTCCGGAGGGGCCTGCTGTCCTGCTGGTATGTAGACCGGTCTGCATATTTGGGCCGCTGGGGGTGGTGGTGTGGAGTGGGAAGTCGGGCGGGCCGACTTCCCACTCCGGCGAGGTCTGTTGCCCCCGCCCATATGTAGACCGGTCTGCATATTGTGGCTGGGGAACGGCCGGTCAGAGTTGGGCGGCACCGTCCTCCCGCTGCGCCGCCTCCACTCCGGCCTCCTCGGCGACTACGTCGCCTGCGTGCCGCGCAGGCCGACCGGAAGACAGGGCCCGAGGCCGCCCACGGCGAGCACGGCGGCGGCCGTCAGCCAGGCGTTCACCGGGGGCCGCCGGTCAGCGCCCGTTGCAGCGCGGAGGCGGAGCCGTCGAGCGTGTGCACGGTGAGCTCGCCGTCGCGGGCCTCGACGGCGTAGCCGCCCGGGGCGGCGGAGAGCAGCGCGCCGGCCCAGGCGGGACCGGTGCCGGGGGAGAGGCGGACGGTGTGGAAGCCGCCGTCGGCCGTCGGCCGGCGCGGGTGGCGCAGGGTGCGCAGGACGAGAACGGCCAGCCGGCCGGTGTCCAGGAGCAGGGTGGCGGGGAAGGCCCACCACGCCCGGGCCCAGCCGGCCCGCCCGCCGGGCGTGGCTCCCGGGGCCCGCCGGGTGGTGGCGGCGCCCAGCGCGCCGAGGGTGGCGAGGCCGCCCCCGACGGCGATCTCCAGGGCGGTCACCGAGCTGATCAGCACCACGTAGAGAAGTAGCAACAGGCCCCACCAGAGCAGGAGTTCGACGGCCGTGCGCATCGGCTCACCCCCCTTGTCGTCGGCCGCCGCGCCCGGACCGGCG
>NZ_BAAAKJ010000126.1:0-663 GCF_039527695.1 Kitasatospora putterlickiae | reverse complement strand
CGGCCCGCCGGCGGGCCGGTCGGGCGGGGGCTCGCGCCCCGGCGCCCCGGCCTCCCGACGGGTCACCGCGTACTCGGGGCCGTCCGCGGGGCCCTTGTCCTCCTCGCGCTCCGGCGGGGGAGAGCCCTCACCGGTCATCCGGGACTCGGGCGTCTCGCTCCGCACGGGCGGGTCCCGGGGCTCGCGGGTACGGTCGTCCGGGTCGGTCATGCTCACCACCCACTTCCGGTGCGTCGCCGAGGCCGCGCGGGCGTCAGTCCTTGCCCGCGTCCTTGAGCTTCTCCGCGGCCTGCTTCAGGTCGCTCTTCATCTGGGTGCCGCGCCCCTTGGCCTCCATCGTCCGGTCACCGGTGGCCCGGCCGGTGGCCTCCTTGGCCTTGCCGCGGGCCTTCTCGGCCATGTTGCGCACCTTGTCGTCGGTCGCCATGGTGTTCGCCTCCGTTCGACGGCGGGCCGGTGCCCGCCCGAGACGCGTCTGCCCCGGACGGGGCGTGCCATGCGTCAGTCGTGCCATGCGTCAGCCGGGCGGCGGAACGGCGGCGGTCCGCCGGGCCAGTCCGTCAATCACGTCGTGCGCGCGCCCGCGCGCCCGGAAGTCCCGGCGCTGGCGCTCGGCGCCGCTGCCCAGCCGGCGCAGCCGGTCCAGCCGGGCCTCGACGGCGG
>NZ_BAAAKJ010000125.1:54942-55466 GCF_039527695.1 Kitasatospora putterlickiae | reverse complement strand
GCGCGGCGGCGAGCAGCACGCAGCCGAGGGCGCAGGCGATCGCGACGGGCCACAGGGTCCAGCGCAGTGAGGTGTCCAGCGGCACGTGGCGCAGCGGGCCGAAGCCGCCGAGGACGCGCAGCAGCGGCGGGGTGAGCAGGGGGGCGAGCAGCGCGGCGGGCAGTGCGAGCAGCAGGGCCTCGGTGGCGCTGAAGCCGCCGAGGCGCAGGCCGGAGGCGCCGCGGGCGGCGAGCAGGTCGTTCTCGGCCTGTTGGCGGCCGGCGATGAGGTGGACGACCAGCAGCAGGGCGGCGGAGGCCAGCACGATCAGCTGGAGGGCGCCGATCAGCAGGGTGGAGCGGGCGACCATGCCGCTGGAGTCCAGTTCCCGCAGCAGGTCGGGCAGTTCGGTGCGGGCGACCAGCCCGGCGTTCTTGTCGAGTTCGTCGCGGGCCGGGGTGATCCGCTCGCGCAGGGCGTTCACGGCGCCGGTGCCGACGCCGGTGAAGCCCGCGCCGGGGTCCCGCAGCACCACCAGCACCCCG
>NZ_BAAAKJ010000125.1:47664-54855 GCF_039527695.1 Kitasatospora putterlickiae | reverse complement strand
CGGCCGTTCTGCGGTATGCCGGCGGCGGTGAAGGCGGTGTCGTCGACGAGCAGCGGGCCGTAGGTGGTGAAGCCGCCGACCAGGACCTCGCGGCCCTCGACCGGGTCGAGCCGCCAGTAGAGCTCGGCGGGGTCGTTGGCGCGGTAGACGCCGGTGACGCGGACGGCGAGCGGGGCCCCGCCGTAGCGGTCGGTGAGCCGGACCTCGGCGGGCAGGGCGTCGGCGGTGAGGCCGAGGCGGGTGAGCACGGCCTGCGGGACGGCCGCCTGGACGGGGCCGGGGGTGCCGGGCTGGGCGGCGGCGGGCCAGCCGCCGGCGAGCAGGCCGACGTGCTCGCGGTCGAGGGTGGCGAGGAGGGTGAGGTCGTCGTCCGCCTCCGCCGCGGTGCCCGCCTGTTTGCCCGTCGGGGCAGTTCCGGCGTCGGCCGGCGAGGTGCCCGGCAGGCCGTAGGAGCGGCTGCGGGACAGGCCGGTGGTCTCGGTCGGCAGGTCGCCGAAGAGGGCGTGGGCGAAGTCGCCGACCGCCGCGTCGTCCGTGGCCCGCTGGCCCAGCCCGTGCTCGGAGTTGACCAGAACGGTGGTCCTCGGGTGGCCCCGGCCCTGCAGGGCCTGGCGCTGTCCGACCTCGCCGACGGTCCGCTGGAAGGCGACCAGCGCCGTCAGCACCGCCGTCGTGATCAGTACGGTGAGCAGGGCGGCGGCGGCCAGGGGCAGTCGCCCGCGCAGACGGCGCACGACGAAGCCGAGCATCCCGTTCCTCCCCCGGTTCCTCATGGTGTCCGCGCGGCGTCGCCCGTAGGACCGGGCGCACGTCTCCCAGTGCGCGGATGGGCGCCGTGGAGGGCGCCGTCACGGTGATCTCCCGGCGCTTGATCACCGGATAGCGGACGATGCTGTCAGATCCGGTCAAAGAAAGGAAGGGACTTGCGCGAAGGATGAAAGTAATGAGCAAATGCTCCGAACCATGGCCGGACCGACTCTGACGATATGTCAGCCATAACGGTGCGCGAAGCCATGAACACCTCAATGAAATTCCCGGTGCCGCCCCCTCGGCGGGACGCACCGGCGCACCCAGGGGGGACGCCGCATGACGCAGCAACCGGCCGGCACCGTGACCGCTCCCATGGTGGCCGTCACCGATGTCCACCGCAGTTTCGGAACCGGCGAACGGGCCGTGCACGCCCTGCGCGGCGTCTCCTTCACCATCGGCCGGGGCGAACTCACCGCGCTCAAGGGCCGCTCCGGCTCGGGCAAGACCACCCTGCTCAACCTGGTGGGCGGCCTGGACAGCCCGACCGGCGGCACCATCACCCTGGACGGCACCGAACTCGGCGGCCTGGACGAGGACGGCCGGCTCGCGCTGCGCCGCGACCGGCTGGGCTTCGTCTTCCAGTCCTTCGGACTGCTCCCGGTGCTCACCGCCGCCGAGAACGTCGGCGTGCCGATGCGGCTGCGCAAGGTGCCGGCCGCCCAGCGCGAGGAGCGCGCCCGCACCCTGCTGGCCCTGGTCGGCCTGGCCGACCACGCCAACCAGCGCCCCGGCGAGCTGTCCGGCGGCCAGCAGCAGCGGGTCGCCATCGCCCGGGCCCTGGCCAACGAGCCCGACCTCATCATCGCCGACGAGCCGACCGGCCAGCTGGACTCGGAGACCGGCCGCTCGATCATGGAGCTGCTGCGCGCGGTGGTGCGCAGCGAGGGCGTCACCGTCCTGGTCGCCACCCACGACCCCAACCTCATGGAACTCGCCGACCGGGTGGTCGAACTCCGCGACGGCCGCGTCGTCGAGGAGGACGCCACCGGCTGACACCCGCCGGCCGGGGGCCTCCCGTGTCGCAGAGCACCCGTCTGACCTGCGACGATGGTCACCGTGCGCGCTGACCGGCCGCCACCGGCCGGGTGGCCGCGCGCACCGTGGAAGGAAAGGAAGCCCCCCATGATCTTCATCACCGTCAAGTTCGCGGTCCGCCCGGAGCGCGCCGACGGCTGGCTCGACCTCGTCGACGACTTCACCCGCGCCACCCGCGAGGAGCCCGGGAACCTCTTCTTCGAGTGGTCCCGCAGCGTCGACGACCCCAACGAGTTCGTCCTGGTCGAGGCGTTCCGCGACGGCGACGCGGGCAAGGCGCACGTGGAGTCCGCGCACTTCGTCAAGGCGATGGAGGACCTGTCGTACGCGGTCGCCGCCAAGCCGCGGATCGTCTCGACCGAGATCCCCGGCATGGACGGCTGGGCGGAGATGGGCGAGATCACCCCCCGGTGACCTCCGGGCCCCCGAACGGCCGGTCGATCCGGCGATCGACCGGCCGTTCCGGTTCCCGGCCCGCCCGTGGGCTGTGCGGACCCCGGCCGGGGCCGGCCGAGCGGAACGCCAGGAGGGCGTGGACCGACGCTCAGCGATCGGTCGACGTGCGGGCGGCCACCGGGTCGGTGACGCCGCCGGGCGAGGCCTCGCCGCCGATGTTCCAGCCGGCGAGGCGGGCCGCGGACTCGTAGACGGACTCGTAGAAGTCCAGGACCGTGCCACGCGGGTCCGGCCCGCCGCGGACGTCGTCGTAGTCCAGGACCGCCAGGTGGCCGCCGTTCCGCTCGACCCAGCGGGCGGCGGCGGGGCGCGGCGGGCGGTCCGCCAGGCCGGCGGGCTCGGGCGCCGCGTAGGAGTAGAAGGCCGGCCCGGGGAAGGCGTCGTCACCGAACCAGAAGCCGGCGCTGATGACCTCCCGGGAGTAGGCCTCCCGGGTCACCGGGTCGACGGTCGGGGGCTGGTCGATCACCCGGCCGGAGAAGCGGGTGACGGCGATGTCGAAGGTGTGCCAGAAGTGGTGCACCGGGCTGATCTTCCCGCAGAAGCGGGCGGCGGACTCCTCCAGCACCAGGTTGACCTGGCCGAGCACCTGCCAGTAGCGGTTGACCCAGAACGGGTCGTAGGCGGCGTGCTCGGTGTCCTCCGTGAACGGCCGTCCGGCGTCGGGCAGGTCGAACGGGTGCGGGCGCGCCAGGGACACCGGCACGCCGACCACGGCGAGGGCGTCGAGGGTCTCGCGGTAGAACGACGCCACCGACTGCCCGGTGAGCGGGAAGGAGACGCTGCGGCCGTCCGAGGCGCAGACCACCAGCCGGTGGTCGACGAAGTCGAAGTCCACGCAGAACGTCCCGGCCCCGCCCGCCATGGCCATCGGGCGGGTGGTGATGCCGCGCCCGGTGAGGTAGTAGGGGACGTTCCACCAGTGGTTGCGCCGAACGCTGCGCGCCAGCCGGATCTTGCCGACGACCTGGGCGAACCGGTGCACGGTCGCCTTGGATTCCTGCCACCGGGCCAGCGGGATCGGAGGGAACAGCTCCATGGGCCCACGCTAGGCCCGCGGCCGCCCGCCCGCATCCGCGCGCCCCCCGGCCGACCGGTCGGCCCCCGGGATGGCCGAAACCCGCCCGCGAAGGGCGTGCGATCCCTACGCTGGGACCCCTCGGGGCGGGGTGCGGACCGGGTGGGTTCCGGCTGCCGCCACGTGTGGGTCTGGGGGCGACGTGATCAGTGTGAGGGTTCCCGAACGGCTTTCCGAGCGCGCTCTGGTGCTCGCGGCGGACTCACCGGCCCGGGGCGAGGGCACCGCGAGCACGGGCGCCGCGGAGGCGCCGCTGGAGGGGCGCGTCCTGCTCGGTGGTCCGCTGGCCGTGGTGCTGACCGAGGAGTTCGTGGCCGACGACTCCGAGCTGAAGGCGTTCGTGGCGCAGGAGGCGGCGACGGCCGTCTACCACCTGGTGCACCTCGGGCTCACGGTGACGGCGCCCGCCGGACGGCCCCCGCTGCACAGCATCGACCTGCGGCTGGAGCTGACGGCGGCCGACGGCGCCGCGTTCCAGCCGGTCGCCTGGTCGCTGAGCCCGCGCCATCTGGTCACCGGCCGGACCGCGGAGCGCACGCTCTCGCTGGGGCCGTCGCTCAAGCTGCTCGGGGCGGAGGTCTCGGTCGGCTCCGCGTCCTGGACCACGTCCGGCGCCGACGGCCGGCCGTGGCTGCGGGCGGTGCGGGAGCTGCGCTCCGATCCGGCCTGGGAGTTCCGCCGGGTCTCCGGTGCGGAACTGGAGGGGGAACACCGGCTGGCCGCCGTGGTCCGGACACCCCGGGGCTCGGCCACCACGCTGGGCCTGGGCGTCACGGCGGCGGTCCGGCGCCGCACCGGGCTGCTGCGCAAGTACGTCCAGGAGCTCGTCGAGCCGTTGCAGTCGGCCGTCGACCTGTGAGCGGGCCGGGCGCCGTCCAGGAGTGGGCGCGGGCGCACGCGCGCAGCGTCGGACGGCGGGCCCCGGCCGTCGGACCGGGCCGGGCCGTCAGCGCGGCGCAGCTGCGGCTCGCCGTCGATCCGGAACGGCTGCTGGCGGTCGCCCAGGAGGCGGGCCCCTTCGACCGGGTCCGCTTCCAGGCGGAGGAGACGGGTTGGTGCGTGGCGTGGGGCGGCGCCAACGGGCTGTTCCAGGCCTGGCACAGTGCGGAGAGCACCGTCCGCTCGCACACGGCCCGCCCCACGCCAAGCGATCGCCCCCGCGCGCTGGCCTGGCTCACGGGCAGGCCGGACGCCGACGACGCTCCGGCGCTGGGGCTCTTCGACCACGACCGGTTCGCCGTCGCTCCGCCCGCTCTGTTGACGCCACCGGACGCCCCGTGGGCGTTCAGTGAGCCGCTCGAAGCCCCACCCTTCGAGGCCTGGGACGCGGACTTCCTGCGGCTGCCCGACGGACGCCGGTTCTTCGTCGCCGCCGGGAAGAGCGCCCTGGTGCTGGTGGAAGTGGGGGAAACGGACCACCGCGTGCGGTCGGCGGACGCACTCCAGGAGGACGGCCCGTGGTGGACCGCGGTCCGAGGGCTGGTCCTGCCCGACGGCCGGACCCTGCTGGCGGCCTGCGGCGGATCCGACGGGTTGATCCAGGTGGCCCTGCTGGAGTCCCGTCACGAGCGGCCCCGGCTCGTCGACCCGGTCGTGCTCAACACGCCCCCGGCGCCCGGCGGCTGGGTCTGGAGCCTGGCCTGGAAGGTGGACGACGCGGGCCGGGTGCGGCTGGCCGTGGGCCGCAACCGCGGCGAGGTCGAGATCTGGGAGCCCGGCCCCGACGGCGACTGGCGCACGGCCGAGAGCCGCCTGTTCCGGGGCCACGGCGCCGGGGTCTGGGACCTCGCCTGGGTCACCCTCCGGGGAGTCGACCTGCTCGCCTCCGCCGGTCTGGACGGCGACGTGGTCCTGTGGGACGTGGCCGGTGACCGGGAGTGGGGCCGGATCAGGGGCCGGGTGCCGGTGCGCGCGGTGCACGCGCGGCCGGTGACGGTGGACCGGGTCGAGCTGTGGGTGGCCCGGGACGACGGGACCGTCGCCTGCCACCCGATCACCGCGCCGCGCCCGGCCCCGGTGCCGTGGACCGCCGTCGACCGCACTCCCGGGCAGTTCCGCGACCTGTCGGTGGCGCGCGTCGTGGCGGTCGACGACGACACGGTGCTGCTCGCGGGGAAGACGGCGCTGCGGGCCGGCCCGGTGCCCGGCGGGCAGTTCCTCCTCGCGCAGCTGCGCCCCGGGCCGGACGGGAGCCTCGACGTCCTCGACGTGCGGGACGAGGACGTCCCGGCGAGTGAGTGGCCCCTGGGCTGGACCCGCGACGAAGCGGGAAACCTCTGGTTGCAGTTCCTCCGGTTCGGCACCACCCCGCACAGCCTCCGGGTCGGACGCGCGCCGGGCGGCTGGACGCTGATCGGCGACCATGACCCGAAGGCACCCTCCGGCGGCTCGGCCGACCTCCTGCCGACGGCGTCGAACCCGGGCGGGGTGCGGGCCTGGTGGGTGCGCGAGGGCGTCGCGGAGCTGGCCCACACCTCGGCGGACGGCGCCGTGCTCATCGTCCGCTCGGGCGTGTCCAGCCCGCTCACCGGCCCCACCCAGGTCACCGGGAGCGCGGTCAGCAGCCTGGCCTACGCCCCACTGCCGGACGGGCGGCCCGCGCTGGCCATCGGGTGGACGAACGGAACGGTCTCGGTGGTGCACGCGGACACCGGGGCCGAGCTGTGGCGGGCCGAGTCACGCCACCGCTGGACCGTCGCGCTCGACTGGCTGGTGCTCCCGGACCGGGCCCTGCTCGCCTGCGGCCACGTCAGCGGCGCGGTGCGGGTGCTCTCCGGCGAGGACGGAACGGAGCAGTGGTCCAGCTCGGAGCTGGACGGGGCGAGGATCCACGACACCGGGCTCGCCCTCAGCTGGGCCCACCAGGGCGGCGGACCGGTGTGGCTGGCCGCCTCCGGTGAGAGCGGGTCCAGGATCTGGGAGATGGACGCCGCCCTCACCGCACCCCCCGTCGAAGGGGCGGGTCCGCGCCGGCCGGTCGTCCAGGGCGCGCCCGAATGCCTGGTGAGACTCGCCGAGGCGGGGGTGCACCCCTCCCTGGACCTGCTCCAGCAGATCGTGGCGCTGCTGACACCCGAGGCGGCGGCCCGCGGGGGAAGCGTGGACGCGGAGCTGCGAGCGCTGCGCGACGCGCCCGGAATCCGTCTGCTGCGCGAGCTGCCCTGGCCCTCGCCCGCCCGGATCGGCCTGGCCGGACTGCTGGCCAAGGCGGCGGAGGCGGACCCGGCGCTGGTGCCGCCCCAGGGCGTCGGCCCCCGGCGGCTCACCGACGCGCTCCACCAGGCGCTGAACGCGCCGACCGGCCCGAGGCAGCGGCGGGCCCTGCCGATGGAGGCACTGGAGCAGGCCACTGCGGAGATCACCCCGCAGCTGGCGGCACTGCTGACCGTGCTCGGGCCGGAGGCCGTGGCGGCCGACCCGACGCTGCCGCTGCGGCTGGCCCGCTACGCCCCGGCCATGCCCCCGTTGGACCTGGGGGCGCTGCGGCTGCTCGCCGGGGCGGCCGACGCCCGGCACGCGGGCGGCGAACTGTTCGCCCCCGGGCTCGGCGGGGTCACCAGATCGGGGCAGCTGATCCGGCTGCTGCCGAGCCAGCTGGCACTGCCACGGCCGTTGCAGCAGCTCAGGTACGCGCGCAACGAGCTGCTCTACCGGCTGCACACGGCGGCGGCCGAGGCGCGGCCCGAGCCGCTGGTGCTGGTACTCGACACCTCCCCCGCCACCTTCGGCCCGCCGGAGGTGGTGCTGCGCTCCGCCGCGCACCTGGTCGCGACGACGCTGTGGCGCCACGGGCTCGCCGGCGCGCTGGTCAC
>NZ_BAAAKJ010000125.1:43820-47585 GCF_039527695.1 Kitasatospora putterlickiae | reverse complement strand
CGGGCGCCGCGAGCGGCGGCGGCGCCGATCGCGTCGAGCAGTGCCGGCTCCGGGCGGGCGCCGACCTGGTGCCGGTGTGGACGGCGCGGACCGCGCAACCGCCCGAGGGGCTGGCGGAGGCGCTGACCACGGCGTCCGCGACGGGGCGGCCGGTCGCGCTGCTCACCGAGCACTGGCTGGCGCGTGACCACGGCCTGCGGGCGGGGGCGCGGCTCCGGCTGCTCACCACCCACGCCGGCGACGACGTACCGGCGGTGACGGCCCCCGGCGGACACCACGTGCACCTGCCGCCGGACGCCGACCTGCTCCAGCTCTCCCAGGCGGTGCGTCTCCTGCTGGGCATGGACGAGGACCCGGCCGGGGAGTCCGGCGGGGGCCCCGGCCGCGGTGGCGCGACCGCGCGGAGCCGGCGATGAGCGCGCGGCCCGCGCCGAGCTGGCGGCCGGCGCTGCTGGGGGTGCCCGCCGGTGACGGCACGGTGCGCTGCGAATTGTGCCCGTTCCGGTGCCGGCTGCCCGAGGGGGCCCTCGGCAGCTGCCGGGTGCGCCGCAACCGGCGGGGAACGCTGGAGACGGCGAGCTTCAGCACCGCCGTCGCCCATCTGGACGCGATCGAGCGCAAGCCCTTCTACCACGTCCGCCCGGGCTCGCGGGTGCTCACCCTGGCCCCGCCCGGCTGCACCTTCCGCTGCGACTACTGCGTGAACCACCGGCTGTCCCAGTACGGCCGGGAGGACGACGTGCCGTGGACCGGCGAGACCGCCGATCCGGCCGCACTGGTGGCGCGCGCGGCCGCCGAGGGGGCGGACCTGGCGCTGTCGTACAGCGAACCCGGGCTGGCGCCGGAGCTGACCCTGGAGCTCGCGGAGCTCGCCCGCGCCGAGCGGATCCGGGTGCTGTGGAAGAGCAACGGGTTCCTCACGCCGCGGGCCGTCGACCTGGTCGCGCCGGCCCTGGACGCGGTCAACATCGACGTCAAGGCGGCCGACGAGGCGGCGCACCGGCGGTTGACGGGCGCCTCCCTCCGCCCGGTGCTGGACGCGGTGGAGCGGTTCCGGGCGGCCGGCGTCTGGGTCGAGGTCAGTACGCCGCTGGTGCCGGGCTGCGCCGACTCGCCGGAGCGGTTGGGGGCGATCGCGCGCGGGCTCGCCGCCGTCGACCCGGCCATGCCGTGGCACCTGCTCCGGTTCACGCCCGACTTCCGGATGGCGCGGGCCCTGCCGACGCCTCCGGAGCAGCTGCGGCGGGCCGTCGACGCGGCGCGGGAGCGGGGGCTGCGGTTCGTCTACGTGGAGCGGGCCCTGGGCGAGGCGGGGCGGTCGACGGCGTGCCCGGACTGCGGGACCGTGCTGGTGCGGCGCGGAGTGTGGCGGACCCTGGAGCACCGGATCGCGGACGGGGCCTGCCCCGGCTGCGGCGCGGTGGTCCCGGGGCGATGGAGGGAGTGAGATGGCACGGCAGGCGAGTGCCGGGCAGCAGCCGGACGCGGTGTTCGTCACGGACGTCCCGGACCTGATCCAGCCCGAGGAGTACCAGGACCACCCGGCGGGCCGCCTGGTGCGGCTGCGGATCACCGTCGGCGAGGGCGGCGTGGAGATCCTCGGGGACGCGCTGCGCCCCCGGGCGGTCGAGGAGGCGCTGCGGTGGCTGGAGGAGGGGCCGTGGGAGCAGATGCTGTGCGGCTGAGCGTGCGGCCCGCCGACGGAGACTCCGAGGTCGCCGACGTGGCGGCCTTCGACGCCGGGATGGCGGAGGGCCTGGACCCGCAGGAGGAGCGCGGCGCCCACGGCGACCAAGCGCTCACCCATGTGTCCTCGCCCTGGAACCACCGGCTCTGCGGCACCTGCGGGCACAGCTTCCGCCGGGGTGACCGGGTGCGGCTGGGCTCCGGGGCGGCCGATGTGGTCCACCTGGACCGGGGGCCGGGCTGTGGCGCCGCCGGGGGTCCCGGACCGGGAGCGGCGGCGGATCCGGACGCGGTCGCGGAGTTCGGCGCCGGTCTGCTGGAGGCCTGGCCGCCGCTGGACGGCGTCCCGGTCGAGGCGGTGGCCCCCGGGGACCCGCGGATCGCCGACCGGTCCCGGCACGGGGCCCGGCCGCCCAAGTGCCTGTACTGCGGGCACACCTTCCGGCCGCACGAGTGGGTGGTGCGCTGTCCGTGCCGGCCGGATCGGCCGGTCTGCCGGGCCTCGGTGCACCGGGACCCGGCGTCCGGCCTGGTCTGCTGGGAGAGCTGGAAGCCGGGCGGGCGGGTGGAGGTCTGCCCGGTGACGCTGACCCCGGTGCCGCCACCGGACCCGGCGGACGGCACGGCGGACGGCACGGGCCGGTGGCCGGCGTGAGCGGGCGCTTCCCGCGCGAGCGCCTGGTCCCCGGTTGGGACGTGGACGCGCTGGCGGCGGCGGCCGTGGTGGTGGTCGGCGTCGGCGCGCTGGGCAACGAGGTCGCCAAGAACCTCGCCCTGGCCGGAGTGGGGCGGCTGGTCCTGTGCGACCCGGACACCGTGGAGCCGGGCAATCTCAGCAGGTCGGTGCTGTTCCGTCCCGGGGACGCCGGACGGCCGAAGGTGGCCGCCGCGTCGGACGCCCTGCGGGCGCTGAGCGCGGGCCTGCGGGTGGCGGCCCGGCCGTACGAACTGCGGCATGGGGTGGGCCTGGGCGAACTCGCCGAGGCGGACGCCGTCGTCGGCTGCCTGGACACGCTGCGGGCGCGGATGCGGCTGCTGGGGCGCTGCGCGCTGGTGGAGGCCCCACTGGTGGACGGCGCCACCGGCCCGTGGGAGGGCGAGGTGCGGCTCCGGCTGTCCACCGAGGAGCCCTGCTACGGCTGTTCGCTGACCGCCCACCAACGCGGCGTCGGCGATTCGCCCTGGAGCTGCCGCGACCTGGGCAACGGACCGCTGGGGGCGGCCATCGGCACCACGGCCCTGGTGGCCGCCTGGATGACGCAGGCGGTGCTGGGGCTGCTGCTGGGCCGGACGCCGTCGTACCGGCTGCTGCGGATCGACGCGCCGAGCGGCCGCAGCGGCCCCGTCCTGCTGACCCGCGACCCGCACTGCCCGCACCACCGCCCGCTCGACGCCCCACCGCGCCGGCTGCCCTTCTCCCACGAAGTGACGATCCGTCAATTCCTTTCCGCGCTACCGCCGGACGCCGAGCCGCAGAGTTGGGTGGATTTCCCTGTTCGAACCCGCTGCCCGAGCTGCGGGGACTATGCTGAGCCTGCTCCGGAGCGGCCGGCGGAGACGGCGTCGATCGTCGAATGCCCCGGATGCGGGCAACGGTGCCGCCTGCGCCGGACGGTGCGCCTGCGGACCGCCCCCGGGTCGGCCCCGCTCGCGGGGCTCGGCGTCGCACGCGGCGAGATCCTGCCTGTACGGGACCCCGGGGGGAAGTTCACGTGGTATCAGCTGAAGGCCTGAGAGAGCCCGCGGACGACGGGGGCCGGCGGGTCGGGCCGGACATCCCGATCAGCTCCGACGACCGGTTCCGGTTGCAGGACACCCTCGCCGAGCTCTACCCCAACGACACCGCGGTGACCCGCATCCTGCGCCGGATCGAGTTCCCCAGCGGGCTGCGTCCCAGCGTCGCCGGTTCCACCTCCCAGGACGCCTGGGACGCGATCTTCTACGAGCTGGGCAACGGCGCCGCCGAGGCGCCCTACCGCAGGCTGCTGGAGTACGCGCTCCAGACCTTCCGCACCAACGCGGCCCTGGTGGAGCTGGCCACCCGTTACGGGCTGCGCCCGCAGGAGGGCGGACCCGCCC
>NZ_BAAAKJ010000125.1:41287-43752 GCF_039527695.1 Kitasatospora putterlickiae | reverse complement strand
TCGAGGCCGCGCTGCCACAGGACGACGGCGTGGCCCTCGATGTCGATGCCGCGCCGGCCGGCCCGGCCCCCGGCCTGTCCGCCGCCCCGGAGCCCGCCGCCCCGGCCGCGCCGTCGACGGTCTGCCACGTGATCGTGCGGGCCGCGAACGACGAGGAACGGGACCTGGCCCAGCGGGTGCTGCGCGACGCCGGCCTGACGCCCCACGAGGTGTGGTCGACCGCCACCGCCGTCTCCTTCGCGGTCGGCACCGACCGGCCCGAGAAGGTGCGCACCGCTCTGGAGCACGCCTCCTTCGGCTGGGCCGTGGTGGCCCCGGGCGAGCCGGACTACCTGATCCACCGGCTGCTCGTGGAGGGCCCCGACGGCCGGCGGTTCGGCATCACCGACGCGCCCGCCCAGCAGCTCACCAGGGACGTCGCCAACGACGTGGTCGCCGAGTACGACCCGGTGTTCCACCAGGCCACCATGCCCACCGTGATCGACCAGATCCAACCGGACGGCCAGGGCCGCCGGCTGGACCCGGAGGCCACGCTGCACGACTCCGGCATCCGCGACGGCGACCGGCTGCGGGTCGGCTTCGAGACCCGGGCCGGGGCGGTCAACCCGCTGGACCGGCAGGACGCGCTCTACCGGGTGCGCAACCAGATCCTCGCCTACGCGGAGAGCCGTCCCGGCATCAGCGTGATGACGGACTCGGCGCTGCTGCCCACCGAGTTCGAGATCGACTTCGCACAGCCGGGCTTCGGCCCGCCCTCGACGCCCGGCGGGGAACCGGTGCGCATCGAGCGGCACACCGTGCGGATCAGCTGCTCCGCCGACTTCCCGGAGACCGCGCCGCGGGTCTACTGGCTCACCCCGGTGTTCCACCCGAACGTCTTCCCCAACTACGACTGCGAGGAGGCGCGCGTCGACCCGGGCGCCCAGGGGCTGGTCTGCCTCGGCCTGCTCGCCGAGTCCTACCAGCCGTCGCTGGACTTCGGGGACCTGTGCCAACTGCTGGTCGACATGGCCGGGTTCCGGAACTACTCGCTGTTCGAGAGCACCGGGGAGCTCCAGGCCGACGGCACGCCCAGGCTCCGGGCGAACTTCTACGACCGGCAGGCGGCGCGGTGGGTGGCGGAGCACCAGGACCGGATCGAGGAGATCAACGGGAGCCTGGTGGAGCCGGTGGTCCGCGACCACCGGCCCTACCCCAACGTGGTCGAACCGCTCGACGGCCGATGAGCGGCCCCGGGGCGGTCGAGGTGGAGCTGTTCCGCGGCGACGGCTACGTCCCCGTCGGGGCGCTGCCGCTGCTCCCGCTGCTGCACGACGTCTTCGCGGCGGCGGTGGGCGGGGCACTGCCCGAGGACGCCCGCTTCGAGCTCTCCTTCCTGCCGGTGCCCGACCCCCGCGAGCCCTCCGGCTCCCCCAGCCTGGTCAACCTGAAGGGCAGTCACGGCTACGTCCGGGTCCGGATCGTCAGCGGCGACCGGGTGCTCTACCAGCACCCGCACACCGTCCGCGAGGTGGTGGGCCGGCCGCTGCGGGAGCTGCTGTCGCGGCGCTTCCCCGAGGAGACGCACTGGGGGTTCGGCGTACGCGGCCCCGGCCTGGAGTCCGTCGCCCTGGTCCGGCCGGCCCCGGAGCCGGAGAAGCAGGTGCGACTGACCGGCAACGGGCCCCGCAGGGGCTGGTTCCAGCTCAACGAGATGGCCGAGCCCGATCCACCGCTCGGCAGCCTGGCCGGGCTGGGCGTGGAGGTCCCGGCCGGCGAGCCGCCGCAGGCGCTGGAGACGGTCCTCCACGAGGCCGTCCACGAGGAGCTGGTGCGCACCCGCCGGTTCTCCGGCGAGGTCGAGGAGGGCGGCTTCCTGGCCGGGTACGTGCACCGCAACCAGGACGCGCCGGACGGCTGGATCGTGGAGGTCAGCGGGGCGGTCCCGGCCGAGCGGACCGGCGCCTCGCTGCTGCACTTCACCTTCACCGGCGAGAGCTACCTGCGCATCGGCGAGGCCCTCACCGCCCGCGGCCTCGGCGAGCAGCTGGTCGGCTGGTACCACACACACCTGTTCCCGGCGACGGACACCTTCGGACTGTCCACCGCCGACGTCGACCTGCACCTCGGCACCTTCCGCCGGGACTGGCAGATCGCCGCGCTGCTCAACGTGGACCGCGACCGCCGGGTGCTGCGCGTCTACCGGCGCGGCCCGGGCCGCCGGATGAGCCTGCTGCGGCACCGGGTGAGGCCCGCGTGAACGCCGTCGAACTCTGCGTCCAGGTCCTGCGCTGGTCCCGGCGGACCGACCGCCCGGCGCCCGCCGGCCCGATCGGCGACCCGGAGGGGCTGCTGGACCCGGCGGGCGAGGCCGGCCCGCTGCTGGCGGAGCTGGTCCGCGACCGCGCGGCGCGTCTGGGCGCGGGACGGCCGCCGTTCGGCGACGCGGGCGCGCCCAGCGCGGCGGCGCTGCTCCTGGCGGCGGC
>NZ_BAAAKJ010000125.1:33969-41214 GCF_039527695.1 Kitasatospora putterlickiae | reverse complement strand
GAGGCCGACCGGGCGCTCGCGCTGACCGAGGCCTACCCCGTGCCGCGTCCCGGGCCGGAGGCGGACGGCTGGGCCGAGGCGCTGGCCCGGCACGCGGTGGTGGAGCCCTTCGTGCTGGACCTGTTCGCCCGGTGGGACCGGAGCGCGTCCACCGGCGCGGCGGCCATCGGCCGCTCCCAGGCGGTGGCGCGGGACCATCTGATCGCCGAGGCGCTGCTGGCCGCCTCGCCGCTGACCGGGGTACTGCTGCGGCCGGCGGCCGATCAGCTGGAGTCCGGGGCCGGCCCGGTGATCCGGGCCGCNNNNGGCCTGGCCCGGCGCCCCGGCGGCCACCGGGTGCTGTGCACCGGCCTGGGCGCCTGGCACCGGGACGCCACCGTGCTCCAGTGGCGTTCCGCGCTGCTCGCGCGGCTGAGCACCGACCGTCCCGAACTGGTGGCCGACGTCTACCTGTTCGCCCGGCTGCGGTACGGCGCGGAGTGGGACGAGGCGCTCTCCGCCGCCCGGCGCGCCATGGCCGGCCGGGGGCTGCCGCCCGACCGGGCACTGGCGACGGCCGTCTACTGGGCGCCGCTGTCCCTCCTCGCCCGGAGCCATCCGGACCTGCTCGCCGAACGTCCGCTGCTGACCGGTCACCAGCCCGCGCTGCGGCTGGTCCGGCGCTACCGCCTCACCCCTGCCACCCTGCGCTGACCGGGAGCCGCCCGCATGGCCAAACTGCGCCGCATCGTCCTGGTCTCCGGCCAGGACCAGGCGATGTACGACCGGTATCTGACCCACCAGCTGGAGGACGGCGACCCGACCCTCGGCGGGCTGCTGGCCGAGTTCCCCGCCCTCGCGCTGGAGCAGCTCACCGAGGACCACCTGTGCCTGCCGCTGAGCCGGATCCAGCTGGAGGTCCGGCCGGCGCCGCCGTCGCCGCAGACCCCGCTCTACCTGCCGCCCGGCGGCAGCCTCGCGCGCTTCGCCGGACAGCCGGCCGAGCGGACCGCCGAACAGCCCGCCGAGGAGCCCACCGCGTCGGCCGTCCCCGAACCGGCGCCCAGGCCCGCCCCCGGCCCCGGCCACCAGCACCGGGACCGGCTCAGCGAGCGCGAGGCCGTGCTGATCGCCCACGACCAGGAGATCGGCCGCGCCGCCGCCTACCTGGAGAGCGGCCTGTCCGTCCTCATCCGCTGCGAGAAGCTCCTGGTGGAGCACCTGGCCACGGAGATCGCGGGCAGGTCCGGCCGCAACCCGGCCCTGGTCGCCCTCCCCGCCGGGGCGGCCGAGCAGGCGGGCTTCGGCACCGGTCGGCGCGCGGAGCTGCTGGCCAGGCTCCAGGCCGCGATCACCGAGGCACCCGCGCAGGACGTCGTGGTCGTGCCCCACCTCGATCTGCTGGCCGGCGGCAGCGACGCCGCCCTGACCGCCGAGGCGCGGGAGCTCACCGACGTCCTGTACGAGCGCAGCGAGCGGGTGCTGCTCGCCTTCACCGACCCCTCGCTGGTCATCCCCGAGGTGCTGGCGGGCCGCTTCGCGGTGCGGCTGAACATGGACATCCTGCCGCGCGAGGTGGTGGTGGACGGCCGCACCCTGCCGCTGGGCCGGGTGCTGGTGACCGAGCGCGAGGCCGCGCTCTTCACGGGCTTCGACCCCGACGGCTTCTACAAGCACGTGGCCGGCATGAACGCCGTCCGGCTGCGGCACGCGCTCCGCTTCGCCTACCACCAGTCCACCCAGCCGGGCCCGCGGAAGCCGCCGACCTTCCGTCAGCTGATCGAGGAGCTGCGCATCTTCAAGGCACGCACCTCCAGCGCCTTCGAGGTGCCCAACGTCAAGCCGGAGGACATCGGCGGCTACGCCGAGGTCAAGCGGGAGCTGGAGCGCGCCCTGCGGATCGTCGGCGGCACCGTGGAGCTGCCCGCCGGGCTCCGGCACGACCTGGTGCCGCGCGGGTTCATCTTCCACGGGCCGCCCGGCACCGGGAAGACGCTGTTCGCCAAGATGGTGGCCAGCCGGCTGGGGGCGACGATCCTGGTGGTCTCCGGGCCGGAGATCACCGACATGTACGTGGGCGAGAGCGAGCGCAAGGTGCGCGACCTGTTCGCCGAGGCGCGCCGCAACGCCCCCGCCGTCGTGGTGTTCGACGAGTTCGACTCGATCGCCGCCCGCCGCACCGGCCGGGACGACGGCGGCAGCCGGGCCGGCAACGCCGTCGTCGCCCAGTTGCTGACCGAGCTGGACGGCTTCCGGCCCGAGGTGCCGGTGCTGACCATCGGCACCACCAACCGCATCGACATCATCGACGACGCGCTGCTGCGGCCCAGCCGCTTCAGGCCCGTCAAGATCGACCTGCCGGACCTGGCCGCCCGGCTGGAGATCGCCCGGGTCCACGCCGAGCACTTCGGCGTACCGGTCGCCCCCGCCGTCCTGGTCCGGCTGGCGCAGGCGACCGAGGGCATGAACGGCGACGAGATCCGCTCCGTCTTCCGTGAGGCCAGGGTCGGCCAGCTGCTCGGCGACGGCACTCCCCCGGACGCCCGCCGGCTCGGCGTGCTGGTGGGCGAGCTGCGCCGGGCCCGGCAGCAGCGCGATCTGGACCGCGGCGGCCCACAGCCCGCGCGCGGGCGCCCGGCTCCCCCGCGCACCGCGCGGATCGCGACCGTCACGCTCACCGGCCCGGCCCGGCGCGGGCCCACCGACCCGCTCCGCGACATCCGGGACCTCCACGACGGCCGGGACGGCCGCGAGAACCGATCCGACCAGGACGCCTCATGACCACTGCCGCGCACAGCCACCCGGACCAGGTGCTCAAACTCGCCCGCTCCTTCGCCACCCGGCTGGAGGAGGTCAAACGCGGCTTCGTCGGCCGCGACGACACCGTGGACCTGCTGGCCCTCGCGGTGCTCTGCCGGGAGCACGTGCTCCTGGTCGGACCGCCGGGAACCGCCAAGACCCGGCTGGTCCACGCCTTCTGCGACATCCTCGACACCCGGCCGTTCAGCTATCTGCTGACCCGGTTCACCGAGCCGGCCGAGCTGTTCGGACCGATCGACCTGCGCAAGTTCCAGGACGAGGGACGGTACGAGGTCAACACGGCCGGCATGCTGCCGGAGGCGCACATCGCCTTCCTCGACGAGGTCTTCCAGGGCAGTTCGGCGATCCTCAACACGCTGCTCACCCTCGTCAACGAGCGGACCTTCGCCACCGGCGGGCGGACCGTCCAGGGCCGGCTGATGACCCTGCTCGGCTCCTCCAACGAGGTCCCCGACGATCCGGTGCTCGCCGCGTTCGGCGACCGCTTCCTCTTCCGGGGCCGGATCGACTACGTCGCCGACGACGAACTGGACCAGGTGCTCGAACTGGGCTGGCTCACCGAGCGGCAGCAGATCGCCGAGGCGGCCGACGAGGCGGCCGGGGCGCGGGACGACGCGACGGCGGGCGGCCGGCCGGTGCGGGTCGGCGGCGAGGACCGGCTACGGGTGACCTTCCCGCTCGACGGGCTGCGCGTGCTCCAGCGCACGGTGGCCGAGGTCGACCTCGGCCCGGTGCGCGACGACTACCTCAAACTCGTCCGGGCCTTCCGGGCCGAGGGCATCGCCTTCTCCGACCGGCGCGCGGTCAAGGCCCAGAAGGCGGTGGCGGCCTCGGCCCTGCTGGCCGGGCGCCGCACGGCGCGGAGCTCGGACCTGTCGGTGCTGGCGCGGATGTGGGCCGGCCCCCGGGACGAGCAGTCGCTGCTGCGCCTCGTCACCGACCACGGCGTACCGCTGCCCGCCGGCGGACAGTCGGCACGTGACGTCTACGAGCTGCGGATCGACCTGACCGAGTACCGGAACCGGTTCGCGCGGTTGCACACCGCCGAGGAGGTCCGGGAGGTGGCCCGGCGGCTGGGCCGGCTGGACGCCGAGGCGCGCCGGGACCATCCGGCCGCGCACGAGTTGCTCAAGGGGATCGCGGAGCTGCGCCGGGCGGCGATGACCAGGCTGCGCGAGGACGAAGGGGAGGGCTGAGCCGAT
The DNA here is from genome assembly GCF_039527695.1 of Kitasatospora putterlickiae. Taxonomy (NCBI): domain Bacteria; kingdom Bacillati; phylum Actinomycetota; class Actinomycetes; order Kitasatosporales; family Streptomycetaceae; genus Kitasatospora; species Kitasatospora putterlickiae. The sequence goes on along the minus strand of NZ_BAAAKJ010000125.1, from coordinate 37,213 downwards.
GTGCAATCCGAGGCGCATCCGGGTGCGGGCGACCAGGGAGCTGGCGCTCGCCTGGGAGGAGGAGGTCCGGCGCACGGTCGTGCGGCGCGGCGAGGTGGTCGGCGAGGCGCGGATCACCGAGTCCCTGCGGGGCACCGTGGGCGCGCCGACGCTGGCCGCGCTGCCGCGCGCCTTCGCCGGCTCACCGGGTTGGCGGGAGACCGACGAGGGCTACCGCCACCCGGTCGGGGGCGGCTACGTGCTCTACCGGCCCGACACCGCCGAACTGGAGATCGTGGCGACCGCCTCGGCCGTCGTCGAATCGGTCGGCGAGGCCTCCAGGGCGGTGAGCGGCGAGGTGCGCGACACCTTCGAGGCACAGGGCGAGGGCGTCTGGTACGACGACGAGCCCGGCCTGACCCAGGCCCGGGCCCGCCGGCAGGCGCAGGCCGACGCGGAGCTCCGGCTGCGACAGGCCGGCGAGCGGCGGATCAGGGAGGAGGTCGAACGGGCCGGGGAGCGGCTGGCCGCGGAGCTGGACGCGGCGGCGGGCAGCGCGGCCGACGCGGCCTACGCCCGCGCCACCGCCGAGCGCGAGGCCCGGCTGCGCTCGGACGCCGCCACCCGGCTGGCCGCCGTGGGAGTGGCCGCCCGGAACCTGTTCCACGAGGTGCTGGCCGTCGCCTACCGGGACGCGCTGCTGGCCTTCGCGCGCTCGCGCGGCGCCGAGGGCATCCGCTGCTCCGAACGCGACGGGGTGCTGGAGATCGAGTTCGAGCTGGACGTCTGAGGCACGGCCCGGGCCACGGCCCGGGGCTCCGGCGGCAGAGAGGTGGCGCAGTGCGGGTACGGGTCAGGTTCAGGTTCCGGGCGGACACCGGCGAGGTGGAGGTGTACGAGGTCGACACCGTCGGGCAGGGGGTGCCCGCGCCGGACCACGACGCCCGGCACGACCGGGTCGTCGGCCTGCTGGCACGGGTGGTGGAGGAGAACGCGGAGATCGAGGAGGACCTGTCCGCCGCGCCGCGCCGCGACCGGGGGACCGGGGACGCACGGCGGTCGCCGGCGCCGCTCCCCGAGCCCGCCGGGCAGGAGTCGCCGGAGCGTGGACGTGAGTGAGTCCGCGCTCTACGAACGCGCCGCCGACTGCTACCTGGCGGCGGGCATGCCCGCCGAGGCCGCGCGCTGCCTGCGGGCGGCCGGGGCGTACCGGCGCTCGGCCGAACTGTGGGGCGAACTCGGCCTGTGGTCGGAGGCCGTGACCGACTTCCGCAGCGGGCAGCTGGTGCACCAGGCCGCCTGGACACTGGTCCACGAGCTGGGCGATCCGCGCGAAGCACGCCGGCTGATCCGGATGGTGCGCCCTGGCGAGCTGGAGGCGCACGAGGCCCGCAGCGCGATGGTCGACGACGACTACTACCCGTTCGCGCCGGACCGCTTCACGGTCCGCGACCGGCTGGTGCTCGCCCGCTGCGACGCGGCCGAGGGCACCGGCCCGGACTCGCTGCCGCCCGTCCTGCGCGCCGCCGCGAACCACCTCCAGGACCGGCGGCAGGTGTTCGACCGGCTGGTCGAGGACTGGGCCGTGACCCTCGCCGAGCAGCACCGGCGCTACGACCAGGTGGCCCTGATCTACGCCGCGTCGCTGCGCGGGCGGCGCCGGAACGCGGCCACCCGCTGGCGGGACTGGGCGAGCCGGGTGCTGCACGCCGAACTGACCCTGCCCCCGGTCGAGCCGGACCGGGTACGGCCGGTCTCCGGGCCGGTCCTCGACGGCGCGAGGGGGCGGCGATGAGCGAAGGACGTTGGTGGCGGCGCCGGGCCGAGCCGTCGGAGCCGTCGGAGCCGTCGGAGCCCGTGGTCCCCGTACCGGCCGCGCCGCTCCAGGACCGGGGCGCCACGGACGGTGCGGGCGCGTTCCTCCAGGACGGTGCGGAGGCCGCGGTCGCGGTCCGGTTCGGCACGGCGACGGCGGCGCTGCGGTTCGTCGGCCGGCTCGGCGCCTGGTACGGGCCGCGCGAGCCGGACTGCCTGCGCGCGGCCGGCGGCGGAGCCTGGTGGGTGTCCGACCGGATGGGACTGGACGCGGCCCGCGAACTCGCGCGGGCCTGCGCGGGCGATCTCTTCCTGGTGCACGGGAACGAGCTGCTGGCGGACCACGGGTGGGGCGAGCCGGCGGACCTGGCCGCGCGGGCCCGGGAACGGCTGCCCCGGTCGGCGCTGGAACCGGTGCGGCTGATCGATCTGCTCCGGCGCGCCGGGCTGCACCCGGCCCTCCGGCGTCCGCTCGCCGAGGTCTCGGTGCTGGCCCGGGCGGCCGAGGCGGCCCGGATCGTCCGCCGCGCCCTGGACCTGGGCCTGCGGGCGGAGCATCAGCTCGTCGTGCTGAGCCCGCTGTTCGAGGCGGGCGCCGACGCGGAGGCCGGAGCCGGGGAGCAGCGGCGGACCACCGTGTGGGAACTCACCCTGACGGCGGCGAGGGGCGAGGTCCCCGTCTCCTTCCTGGACGCCCTGGACCGCGACCCGACCGTGCTGCCCTGCCGCCGGGTCGGCGACCGGGGCCGGGCGCTGGTCCAGTACGGGCAGGCCGTGCCGCTGCCGGACCCGGCGCTGCTCGCGCTCGCCCGGGACCAGGTGTGGCTGCTCGCCGGCGCCGAGTTCGGGTCCGCCCGGCTGGAGCGGGTGGGCGAACCACTGGACTGCTCGACCTTGGTGGCACTGGCGGCCGACCGTCCGCTGCGGGACGCGGGCCCGGCGCCGGACTGGGCCGACGGCGACACCGACGCCGCCGTGATCACCGCGCCCCGGCTGACCCTGGCGGCCGCCCGCACCCCGGGCGCCCCGGTCGACGCGATGCTGCTGCGGGAGGACGAACGCGACCTGGTGCGGCTGATGCTGGAAGGGCACCACCTCGCCGACCGGGTGCACCTGGTCCCCGGCCGGGACCTGGTGCTGCTGATCGCGGCCGGCGGACTGCTGGAGCGGCTGCCGGTCGGGGAGGCGCTGCACTGCGTCGGCCCCGGGCCGCTCTACCTGCCGCTGGGGCGCCGGATCGAACCCGCGCTGCCGCCCACCGCCAGGCGGGCGCTGCTGCCCGCCGACGAGACCCGGGCGATCGTGCTGACCGACACCGCCACCGTGGCCTTCGACCTGTCCCGGCGCCGGCCGGTGTGGACGCTGTGGGCCGGGGAGCCGCCCGAGATCGACTGGCAGGTCCCGGAGGAGGTCGCGACCGTGCTCCGGCTCACCGGCCGGCGGGCCGCGG
>NZ_BAAAKJ010000125.1:32956-33956 GCF_039527695.1 Kitasatospora putterlickiae | reverse complement strand
CCGGAGCGCCGTCGCCGTCCGGTCCGGTGCGCGGCGGTCCGCAGCTCCCCAGACCGGCGCCGCGACGGCAGAGCTGGCAGGACCGGGCGCTGGCGGCCGAGCTCGCCGGGGATCTGGAGGCCGCCGCGGAGCTGCACGAGACCCATGGCGACAAGGCCCACGCGGCCAATCTGTTCGAGCGGGCGGCCCGGCTGGCCGGCTCGCGGGGAAGGTGAGGGATGGACGCCGAGGAGCCGCCGCCGCCCGGGCTGACCGAGCGGCAGCTGGAGGAGTTCGCCCGGGCCTTTCCCCCGGGCCCGTCGGCGAACGCCCTGCTGCGCCGGGCCGGGTTCCCGGCCGCGCGGATGCCGAGCTCGTACGGGCTGACGTCCGGACAGTACTGGGACCAGGTCGCCGAGCAGGTCGAGCTGGGCGTCCTGCCCGACGGGGCCGCCACCCTGCTGCGGGCCGCGCGGCGGGACCATCCGTTCAACCCGGTGTTCGCCGAGGCGCGGAGCGCGGGCCTGCGCCGGGTCCTGGTCATGGGGGCGAGCCCGGCCGGGAGCCGTGAGCCGATCCGGGCCGATCTGGAGCTGCGGGCGGTCCAGGACGCCGGCCTGACCGCCGGCGTCACCGTCGACTGGTGCCCGGCGGCCCAGGTGACCGACCTGGGTCTGCTGCTGCGGTCCGCACCGGCCCGGCCCGAGGTGCTGCACCTGGTCTGCCACGGGGAAGAGGGCTGTCTGGTCTTCGAGGACGGGCTGGGCGAGGCCGCCCCGATCCCGGCGGGCGACGTCGCCGGGCTGCTGCGCGAGTACGCCGGGCAGGCCGGGCTGCGATTGCGCGGCCTGGTGCTGGCCGCCTGCGACAGCGCGGCGGTGGCGGACCGCTTCCACGGCATCGCCCAGGTCCTGGTCACCCACACCGGGCGGCTCGACGACGGCGCCGCCCGCCGCTTCGCCTGGCACCTGTACCGCCGTGTCGGCCCCCGGTCGGAGCCGGTGCTGGAGCTGGGGGGGGG
>NZ_BAAAKJ010000125.1:28880-32944 GCF_039527695.1 Kitasatospora putterlickiae | reverse complement strand
GGCGCCCGCCGAGACGGCGGCGGAGCTGGGCGACGGCTACGGCGCGGCGCTGCGCGACGGGCTCCGCGTCCACCGGGATCCGGCCCCGGCGCCCCGGTGACCGGCCCGTCGGCTCAGGACGGCAGGGTGATCGACTGGGCGTGGTGGAAGACGTCTCCCTCGTCCCAGATCTTCTTGGCCCGCTGCAGCCGGGGGTAGTTCTCCTTGTAGTAGAGGCGCTGGTAGGCCGGGTTCCGGTCGGCGGTGGTCCCGAGGTCGACGTCGGGGTAGTTGACGTAGGCGCCGTCGGTGTCCGTGTCGATCTCGGGGACGCCGCCGGTGGTCCGGTAGGTGTCCTGGTAGAGCCCGCGCAGGTAGTCCAGGTGACCGGCGTCCTGGACCGGGTCGGTCCAGTAGGTCTGGTACTGGAGCTTCAACACCGAGTCGCGCTGGGCGGCGGCCGTCTCGGTGCTGTCGCGCTCGTTGATCCGGCAGCCGTAGGAGTCGATCTGGACCAGCGTCTGGGTGAGGTCGACGCCCTCGACGTCCCGGGTGAGCCAGGTCCACCAGGTGTCGATCTGGGCCGGGGTGAAGGCGGTGCGGTGGTAGGCGGACTTGTACTTGCCGCGCTGGTTGGCGCCGGAGCCGTTGAGCGTCATGGTCGCCTGGAACCAGGGCAGTTGGCGCCGCCGGTCGGGGTACGGCAGGTAGAGCAGACCGGCCTGGTCGGTCTGCGTGGTGGACGGGGTCCGCATGCCGGCCTCCACCTGGGCCAGGAACTCCTCCAGCGGCGCCGGGTCCTCCTCGTCCCACTGGCTGAACAGGACGACGTTCCCGTTCGAGTGGTGGGTGAGGTGGAGGATGGAGAACAGCCCCCGGTACGCCGTCTCCTCCTTCCCGCTGTGCGCCGCGAAGAACTCGCCGAAATTGCCGACCAGGGTGCGGAAGTCCTCGGGGCGCTCGCGCAGGTCCGCCCAGCGCCAGGCGACGCTGCTGAGCCAGACCCGGGGCGGCGGCTGGGGCAGGGTGCGGGCGAAGTGGTAGCGCACGACGACGCCGAAGTTGCCGCCGCCCCCGCCGGTGTGGGCCCAGAACAGTTCCTGTTCGGGCGAACCCTCGGGGTCCGCGCGGTTGGCCCGGGTCAGCTCCACCCGGCCGCCGCGCACCGTGACCACGTCGACCTGGACCAGGTGGTCGACGGTCAGCCCGTGCCGCCGGGAGAGCAGTCCGTACCCGCCACCGCAGACGTGCCCGCCGGCGCCGACCGAGTAGCAGGAGCCGGCGGGGAGCGTCACGCCGTAGGTGCGGAACAGGCCGGTGTACACGTCCCAGTTGGTGGCGCCGCCCTCCACGCCGTAGGTGGCGGTGCCGAACTTGTCGGTCGCGGCGCGCACGCCGCGCAGGGTGCTGAGGTCGAGGATGACCCCCTGGTCGTTGTCGACGAAGCCCTCGTAGCAGTGGCCGCCGCCGCGCACCGTCGGCCGGAGCCCGTGGTCGAGCGCCGACCGGAGTTCGGCGACCGCGTCGGCCTCGTTCCCGACCAGCCGGATGTAGTCCGGACGGCTGCGCCACCGCTGGTTGAAGCCCTGGCCGAGCGTCTCGTAGCGGGGGTCCGACGGGAAGACGGTCACCCCCTCGGGCTGCTCCACCGGCTCGGCGGCGGCCTTCCCGGCGGCCCCGGCGGCCAGGCCCAGCGAACCGGCGGACATCCCGGCGGCGGCCATTCCGGTGCTGCCGAGAAATCCCCGGCGGGAGAATTCACGACTCATCGCTCGACCCGTTTCCTCGACGTTGAGAAGCTGGCGGCCGCACGCTAGCACGGAAAACCGGGGCACTGAACGACCGCGAATTAATGTGAAAGTAAGCGGTCGAATTCCCGCCGCGCCTCATCGCCGGGCTTCGTCGCCGGGCTTCGTCGCCGGGCGGCCCCTCCGGACCCGGAACGCTGGACGCCCCGCGGATCGCCGCGCGCCCGGCCCCACTTGACCGGGCATCTGATTAGCCGCCATATTACTTCCATGGCACAGCAGCACGAGGCCGGAACCGGCGCACCCACGCTCGATCAGGCCCGCCGGCAGCTCTCCCGGTACGGCCTGTCGGCCGACCCGCAGGCGGTCCTGGTCGCGGCGCGACTGATGGCCGCCGGGTCCCGGCTCGGACAGGCCGGCGAAGCGCACTTCGCACGCTTCGGCCTGTCCACCGGCCGCTACCGACTGCTCGCCGAACTGGAGGACCACGGCGGCGAGAAGCCGCCCTCGCAACTGGCGTCCGCGCTCGGGGTCTCCCGGGCGACCGTGACCGGCCTGGTCGACGGACTGGAACGGGACGGGCTGGTCGCCCGGCGGCCCTCCACCGAGGACGGGCGGGGCAACGTCGTGGTGCTCACCCCGCGCGGCGCCCAGCGGCTGCGCGACATGGCGCCCGAGCACTTCCAGCGGATGCAGGCCATGGTCGGCGGCCTCTCGGTCGAGGAGCGCACGCTCTTCCTCGACCTGCTGGCCCGGCTGGTGGAGGGCATGTCCGCCCTGACCGACGACTGACCCGGCCCCACGCCCCACCCCTCCCCCGGGCCGCTGCTCTTCACACCCACATAGTTAGCCGCCTCACCACCTATAGTTAGCCTCCTAATCACCTGGAGCAGTCATGCCCACCACCGCCTCCACCGAGGAGCGGCGACCCGCCGCCCCCACCGCCGCCCCGCCACCGTTCGTGCTCTGGCGCGAGGTGCTGGTCTCCTACGCGGCGCCCGCCGTCATGGCCGGGATCGGCGGCTTCGCCACCGGCCAGTCGGAGCTCAAGATCGCGGCCGTCACCACCATCGCCGGCACCTCCGCGCTGGTCGCCGCCCTGGTCGGCGCCCGGCACCGCCGCCGCCCGGCCGGCTCCTGGGCGGAGCGCGGACCGCGCCCGCTCGTCACCGCCCTGTTCGGCCTCGGCGCCGCCGCCGTCGCCCTGGCCGTCGGCATGGCGGGCTGGCAGCTGCTGCCCCGGATCCCGGCCCTGGCCGACAGCCCGTGGCCCGGGCGGCTCCGCTTCGACCTGCCGGTCTCCGCCGCGATCGCGGCGACCGCGATCACCTGGCGCTGGCGCGGCACCCGCCCCCGGCGCCGCCGGGCCCGCTGACCCCGGCCCGGGCCTTCACCACCAGCACCGTTCCGAGAGAACAACCGAGAGAAGAGAGAGATCCGCGTGATCACCATCATGGGCGCGTCCGGCGCCACCGGCGGCGCGACCCTGCACAGCCTCACCACCCAGGGCGTCCCCGTCCGCGCGCTCAGCCGCGACCCCGAGCGGCTGGCGGCCGGCCTGGACCCGCGCACCCGCCACCTCGTCGAGGCGGTCTTCGCCGACGCCGACGACCCGGACTCGCTGCGCTCCGCCCTCAAGGGGACCGGGCAGCTCTTCCTGACCATGGCCAACGGCCCGCGCCAGGTCGAGTACGAGCTGCTCACCGTGGACCTCGCGGTCCGCGGCGGCGTGGAGCACATCGTCAAGGTCTCCGCGCCCGCCGCCGAGCCGGACTCCCCGGTCGCGGTCTCCCGCGGCCACCACCTGGTCGAGGAGCGGCTGCGCGCCCACGGTGTCACCACCACCGTGCTGCGCCCGTACGCCTTCATGCAGAAGCTGCTGCTGCTCGCCCCCGGCATCGCGGCGGCCGGGCTGATCCACGGCGCGATGGGCTCCGCCCGCTGCAACTACGTCGACTGCCGGGACATCGGCGACGTCGCGGCGGCCGTGCTCACCCGCCCGGAGGCGGCCGGCGGCAGCCTCGCGCTCACCGGCGGCCGGGCCTACAGCCACCCGGAGGTCGCCGGGATGCTGAGCGGCCTGCTCGGCCGGCCGGTCGGCTACGTCGACCTGCCGCCCGAGGAGCTGCGCGCCCATCTGGTCGCCCGGGCCGGGATGCCGGACTGGCTGGCCGCCCACGTGGTGGAGATCCAGCGGCTCGCCGTCGAGCGCCCGGAGTCCCCCGACGACGCCGCCACCCGGCTGACCGGACGGCCTCCGCGCACCCTGGAGGCGTTCCTCCAGGAGCACGCCGACCGGTTCCGCCACCCCTTCCACTGACCCTCCGCACACCCCCG
>NZ_BAAAKJ010000125.1:28091-28863 GCF_039527695.1 Kitasatospora putterlickiae | reverse complement strand
CCGTGCGGCGGGCCCGTCACCCCGAAGGAGCAGCATCCGGTGTGGCATGGGTCACGGTCGGAAAATCGACCTGACGGTCCGTCAAAACAACTGATGGTGCGTCACATCCGATCCATGGCGCATCAGTTGCGAGCTGATGTGCCGTCAGATTTGGCCACTGCCGGGCCAGTTGGGCGGAGTGTCGACCGATCCGCTGTTCACCGCCCCGGGCTACCATCGGTCGGGTTGTCCGCTCCGGCCCCGGAGTGGGGTCACCCGGACAGGCGAGTGCTCCCACCGCCCCCAAGGGTCGGACATCGATCGGGACGGGGCGAGGACAAGGAGCACACGGCAGCCATGACAGCCGAATCCAGCCGGGAACCGGGCCCGGACGCCGCCGAGCGGGCACAGCGGGACGATCAAGCACAGCAGGCCACCGCTGAGCAGACCGCCGAGCAGGCCGGGAAACAGGCCCGCTACCCCGGCCGCCCCGCCGCCGCCCCGCGCACCCTGGTCGACCTCCTGGAGGCGACCGCCCGGCAGCACCCCGCCGAGCCCGCCCTCGACGACGGCCGCACCGTGCTCAGCTACCGCGCGCTGGCCGCCGAGGTCGAGCAGCTGCGCCGCCGCCTCGCCGCCGCCGGCATCGGCCGCGGCGACCGGGTCGGCGTGCGCGTGCCCTCCGGCACCAACGACCTCTACGTCTCCGTCCTCGCGGTGCTCGCCGCCGGCGCCGCCTACGTTCCGGTGGACGCCGAGGACCCGGACGAGCGCGCCCAGCTGGTCTTCGAGG
>NZ_BAAAKJ010000125.1:19487-28032 GCF_039527695.1 Kitasatospora putterlickiae | reverse complement strand
ACCTTCTCGCTCGCCCTCGCCGCCCTCGACCGGCCGCACTGGAGCGCGCTCACCCCGGTCGGCCCGGCCCGCGCGCCGCTCGCCGACCAGAGCGCCGCCGGTCAGCGCCCCACCCCGGCGGACGACGCCTGGATCATCTTCACCTCCGGCTCGACCGGCCGCCCCAAGGGCGTCGCCGTCACCCACCGCAACGCCGCCGCCTTCGTCGACGCCGAGGCCGCGCTCTTCCTCCAGGACGAGCCGATCGGCCCCGGCGACCGGGTGATGGCCGGCCTCTCCGTCGCCTTCGACGCCTCCTGCGAGGAGATGTGGCTGGCCTGGCGGCACGGCGCCTGCCTGGTGCCGGTCCCCCGCTCCCAGGTGCGCTCCGGCGCCGACCTCGGTCCCTGGCTGGCCGAGCAGGAGATCACCGTGGTCTCCACCGTGCCGACGCTGGCCGCGCTCTGGCCGGCCGAGGCGCTCAACGAGGTGCGGCTGCTGATCTTCGGCGGCGAGGCCTGCCCGCCCGAGCTGGTCCAGCGCGTGGTCACCGAGGGCCGCGAGGTGTGGAACACCTACGGCCCCACCGAGGCCACCGTGGTCGCCTGCGCGGCGCTGCTGACCGGCGAGGGCCCGGTGCGGATCGGCCTGCCGCTGGACGGCTGGGACCTCGTCGTCGTCGACGAGGCCGGCCGGCCGGTCGCGCCCGGCGGCACCGGCCAGCTGGTGATCGGCGGCGTCGGCCTGGCCCGCTACCTGGACCCGGAGAAGGACGCCGAGAAGTACGCGCCGCTGCCCTCGATGGGCTGGGAGCGCGCCTACCGCAGCGGCGACCTCGTCCAGGCCGACCCCGAGGGCCTGCTCTTCCTGGGCCGCGCCGACGAGCAGATCAAGCTCGGCGGCCGGCGGATCGAGCTCGGCGAGGTCGACGCCGCGCTGCAGGCGCTGCCCGGCGTGGCCGGCGCGGCCGCGGCCGTGCGCACCGCGCGCGGCGGCAACCAGCTGCTGGTCGGCTACCTGGTGACCGGCGAGGGCTGGGACCGCGAGCAGGCGGTGCTGCGGCTGCGCGCCGAGCTGCCGGCCGCGCTGGTGCCGCTGCTGGCCCCGGTCGACACCCTGCCCACCCGCACCTCCGGCAAGGTGGACCGCAACGCGCTGCCCTGGCCGCTGCCCGACCTGGAGACCGCCGGGCCGACCGAGCAGCTGTACGGCACCGAGGCCTGGCTGGCCGAGCAGTGGACGGAGATCCTCGGGGTGCCGGTGAGCGGCCCCCGGGAGGACTTCTTCGCGATCGGCGGCGGGAGCCTGGCCGCCGCCCGGCTGACCACCCTGCTGCGCACCCGCTACCCGAACGCGGCGGTGCTGGACATCTACCAGCAGCCGACGCTGCGCAAGCTCGCCCGCCACCTGGAGCGCACCGGTGCCGAGGCCGGCGAGGCCCGGACGATCGAGCCGGTGCCGACCCGCGCCAAGCTGCTGCAGCTGCTCCTGCTGATCCCGCTGTTCACCGTGGTCGGCCTGCGCTGGACGGTCGCCCTGCTGGCGCTCGGCAACCTGCTCTCCCACCTGGACGGCTTCGGCTGGGCGCCGACCGCCTCCTGGTGGGCGGACGGCGCGGGCGCGGCGGCGCTGTTCACCCCGGCGGGCCGGCTGGCCCTCGCGGCCAGCGGCGCCCGGCTGCTGCTGCGCGGCCTGCGCCCGGGCAGCTACCCGCGCGGCGGCGGCGTCCACCTGCGGGTGTGGGCCGCCGAGCGGCTGGCCGAGGTGAGCGGCGCGACCTCGCTGTCCGGCTCCTGGCTGGTCCGCTACGCGCGGGCGCTCGGCGCCAAGGTCGGCGAGGAGGTCGACCTGCACTCGATGCCGCCGGTGACCGGCATGCTCAAGCTGGGCCGGGGCTGCGCGGTGGAGGCCGAGGTGGACCTGAGCGGCTACTGGCTGGACGGCGACCGGCTGGAGGTCGGCCAGCTCAAGGTCGGCTCGGGCGCCGTGGTCGGCACCCGCTCGACCCTGCTGCCGGGCGCCCGGGTCGGCAAGCGGGCCCAGGTGGTGGCCGGCTCCAGCGTCACCGGGCACGTGCCGACCGGCCAGCGCTGGGGCGGCGCGCCCGCCGTCAAGCTGGGCCGGGCCGAGCGGACCTGGCCCAAGGAGCGCCCGGCCCGCCGGGCCCGCTGGTCCGCGCTGTACGGGGCCAGCGGCACGGCGCTGAGCCTGCTTCCGGTGCTGCCGGCCGTGGCCGGCCTGGCGGTGCTCGCCCCGTTCGTCGACCCGGCGGACGGCCTGGGCGGCGCGCTCGGCGGCGCCCTGCTCGGCCTGCTGCCGGCCACCCTGGTGTTCGGGCTGGTGTACGCGGGGCAGCTGGTCGCGGCGGTGCGGCTGCTGTCGATCGGGCTGAAGCCGGGGGTGCATCCCCTGCACGGCCGGGTCGGCTGGCAGGCCTGGACGGTGATGCAGCTGATGGACCAGGCCCGGGAGATCCTCTTCCCGCTGTACGCGGGTCTGGTGACCCCGCTGTGGCTGCGGGCGCTGGGCATGCGGGTCGGCCGGCACGCGGAGGTGTCCACGGTGCTGGCGCTGCCGAGCCTGACCACGGTCGGCGACGGCGCGTTCCTGGCCGACGACACCCTGATGGCGCCGTACGAGCTGGGCGGCGGCTGGGTGCGCCTGGGTGAGGCCAAGGTCGGTGACCGGGCGTTCCTCGGCAACTCGGGGATGACCGCGCCGGGCCGCTCGGTGCCCAAGCGCGGCCTGGTGGGCGTGCTGTCGGCGACGCCGGAGAAGGCGAAGAAGGGCGGCTCGTACCTGGGCATGCCGCCGGTGCGGCTGCCGCGCTCGGCCGACCAGGCGGACCAGAGCCTGACCTACGAGCCGCCGGCGCGGCTGCTGTGGGCGCGCGGGCTGGTCGAGGTGGGCCGGCTGCTGCCGGTGCTGGCCTCGGGGGCGCTGGGCGCCCTGACGCTGGCGGCGCTGGCCTGGCTGTCGGAGGCGTGGTCCCCGCTCGCGGCGGCGCTGCTGTCCGGCCTGGTGATGCTCGCGGCCGGTACGGCGGCGTGCGCGGTGGCGGTGGCGGCGAAGTGGCTGCTGGTCGGCCGGTTCCGGGCCGTGGAGCACCCGCTGTGGAGCGGCTTCGTGTGGCGCAACGAGCTGGCGGACACCTTCGTGGAGGTGCTGGCGGTGCCGTGGCTGGTGGGCGCGGTGCCGGGCACGCCGGTGCTGAACCTGTGGCTGCGAGCGCTCGGCGCGAAGGTCGGGCACGGCGTGTGGTGCGAGAGCTACTGGCTGCCGGAGGCCGACCTGGTGACGCTCGGGGACGGGGTGTCGATCAACCGCGGCTGCGTCGTGCAGACCCACCTCTTCCACGACCGGATCATGCGGATGGATACTGTCGTCCTCCGCGAGGGCGCCACCCTGGGGCCCGGCGGCATCGTGCTGCCCGGCAGCACGGTGGGTGCGCGCAGCACGCTGGGCCCGGCCTCGCTGGTGATGCGCGCCGAGTCCGTGCCCGCCGACACCCGGTGGCTCGGCAACCCGATCGAGGTGTGGCAGACCACCTCCTGACCGCCGTCCCCCCGGGGGCCGGCCGGGGTCCGCCCCGTCCGGCCCCCCGGGCGTCACCGTCCCCGTCGCCGACCCCCCCGTCCAGTCCCGTGTTTCCAGGAGCGTACGACCCGGTGAACCCCCGCCCGGCGCAGTCCCCGCAGCCCCCGCAGCCCGTCGCCCCACCGGACCCCTACTTCCCGACCAGCGGTGATCCGCGCTACCGGGTGCACCGGTACGAGCTGGCGCTGGACTACCGGCCAGGACCGAACCGGCTGGGCGGCGCCGCCCGGCTGAGCGCCGTCGCCGTGACCGCGCTGACGGAGTTCGCGCTGGACCTCGCCGAGTTCCGGATCGGCCGGGTACTGGTGGACGGCAAGGCGGCCCGCTACACCCACCGGGCGGGCAAGCTGCGGGTCCGTCCGCCGAAGCCGCTGCCGGCGGGCGCGGCGTTCACCGTCGACGTCCACTACACGGGCAACCCCCGGCCGGTGCGCAGCCCGTGGGGCGGCCTGGGCTGGGAGGAGCTGACCGACGGCGCGCTGGTGGCCAGCCAGCCGGTCGGGGCGCCGTCCTGGTTCCCGTGCAACGACCGGCCGGCGGACAAGGCGACGTACCAGATCGCGGTCACCACGCCGTCCCCGTACGCGGTGGTGGTGGGCGGCCGGCTGCTGACCCGGACCACCGGCTCGTCCAGCACGACCTGGGTGTACGAGCAGTCCGCGCCGACCTCGACGTACCTGGTGACGGTCTCCATCGGCCAGTACCGGCCGGTGGTGCTGGCCGAGCACCCGCAGGTGCCGCAGACCGGGTTCGTGCCGGAACGGCTGGCGGGCGCGTTCGCCGCGGACTTCGGGCGGCAGCCGAAGATGATGGCCTACTTCGGGGAGGTGTTCGGCCCGTACCCGTTCGGCGAGTACACGGTGGTGGTCGCCGACGAGGAACTGGACGTCCCGGTGGAGGCGCAGGGGGTGGCCACCTTCGGCACCAACCACCTGGGCGGCGGCTGGGAGCGCGAGCGGCTGGTCGCCCACGAGCTGGCGCACCAGTGGTTCGGCAACAGCGTGTCGATCGGCGACTGGAGCCACATCTGGCTGAACGAGGGGCTGGCGAAGTACGCGGAGTGGCTCTGGTCGGAGCGCTCCGGCGGGCCGACGGCGGATGCCCGGGCGGCGTACGCGCACCGGCTGCTGGCCGGGCTGCCGCAGGACCTGCGGCTGGCCGACCCGGGCCGCAAGCTGATGTTCGACGACCGGCTGTACCAGCGCGGCGGTCTGGTGGTGCACGCGTTGCGGCTGGCGCTCGGGGACACCGCGTTCTTCCGGATGCTGCGGGACTGGGCGTCCTTCCACCGGCACGGGGTGGTGAGCACGGCGGACTTCCGCGCCCATGTCGACCGGTACGCGCGGGGGCCGCTGGACGAGCTGTTCGACGCCTGGCTGTTGCGGCCGGAGCTGCCGCCGCTGCCGGCCGGCTGACGCTCCGCCCGCTTCCTGCACCGCGCCGTCCCCGGGCTCGGGCTCGGCGAACTCGGGGACGGCGGACGGCGCCACGCAGCCGGGGTCACCCGCCCGTACGGCGGCGGCGGGGCGGCCCGGCCCCTCCGCCGAGGGGCCGGGCCGCGCCTGCGCCGACGGTGGCGGCGCGGGGGTGCGTCAGCCGGTGAAGCCGGCCGTGATGGAGGTGAACTGCCAGTCGTTCTGGGCGATGCCGGAGCAGGTCTCCTGCTGGCCGCCGCCCGGGCAGCCGCGGTCGCGGTTGACCGACCAGAAGGCCATCCGGGCCAGGTGGTGGCTGTTCGCCCAGTCGCGGATCGCGGTCCAGTTCTGGACGGTGGTGATCTCGCCGGTGTCGCTGAGGCCGTTCATGCCGGAGATGCCGATGTGCGCGTAGGCGGTGGCGTCGTCCCAGCCGAAGACGGACTTCAGCTTGTTCTTCAGGCCCTCGGTGGCGCTGACGGTGGCGGCGTACATGTCGGTCGAGGCGTTGCCGAAGTCGAACGGCATGATGGTGAAGACGTCGATGTCCGCGCCGATCGCCTTGGCCTGCTCGATCAGCCGGTTGCCGTAGTAGGTCGGGCCGGTGGTGGCGGTGCCGAAGGTCACGATGGTGCGCAGACCGGGGTTGTTCTGCTTGACGATCTTGAGCGCGCCGAGGATCCGGTCCTGGACCGCGGTGTTCTCGAACTCGTCGGTGTTCTCGATGTCGACGTCGATCGCCTTGAGGCTGTAGGCGTCGATCACCTTCTGGTAGGCGGCGGCCAGGTCGGCGGTGGTGGCGCAGTTGGGGCCGAGCTTGTTGCCGCTCCAGCCGCCGATCGACGGGACGACGTCGCCGCCGGCGGCGCGCACCGCGTTGATGGTGGCCTGGTCGACGCCGTTCAGCAGCGGCCGCTGGCTGTCCCAGGTGGGGTTGCAGCCGTTCTGGGCCAGGACGAACGCCAGGGTGAACCACTTGATGCCGGTGGCGTTCATGACGGTGGTGGCGGCCGGCGGGTTGCCCCAGCCGTTGTAGAGGTAGGGCGCGGCCTGCTTGAAGCCGCTCGGGGTGGGGCCGCCGCCGTTGGCGTCGGTGGTCACGGTCAGGGCGGTGGAGGCGGCGGAGGCGTTCCCGGCCGCGTCTCGGGCCTTGACGGTGAAGGTGTAGGCGCTGGACGCGCTCAGGCCGGGGACGGTGACGGTGGTGCCGGTGGCCGTCGCGACCTTGGCGGTGCCCTGGTAGACGTCGTAGCCGGTGACGCCGACGTTGTCGGTGGCGGTGTCCCAGGCGAGCGTCACGCTGCCGGCGGACTTGCCGGTGGCGCGCAGGTTGCCGGGCACGGTGGGGGCCTGGGTGTCGACCGGCGGGGTGGTGCCGCCGCCGGGGCCGTCGAACACGATGTCGTCGGCGTAGTAGGTGCCCTGGCCGTACCAGCCGTTGACGTAGACCTCGGCGCTGGTCTGGGTGGCGCCGGTGGTGAAGGAGACGCTCAGCCTGCTGTAGTCGGCGGCGGAGGTCCAGGCCGAGCCGCCGCCGGTGACGCCGAGGTACACGTAGTTGCCGCGGACCCAGCCGGAGAGCGAGTAGGTGGTGTTGGGCTTGACCGCGACGGTCTGCACGCACTTGGCGGTGTCGCTCGCGGTGGCGGCGCCGGCGAGCGCCTTGCCGCCGCCGTGCACCGGGGTGGCGACGACCGAGCCGAGGCCGCCGGAGCAGGTCCAGCCGGACAGGGCTCCGGTCTCGAAGCCGCCGTTGGTGAGCTGGTCGGCCGCGTGGGCGACGGTGGGGGCGGAGAATGCCGCGGCGGCCGCGAGCAGCGCGGCGGCACCGGCGGCGGGCAGTCGGGTGCGCTTGTGCACCGATGACCTCCAGTGTGGGGGTGTGGGGGATGGAGGTGCGGGGAGGGCCCTAAAATGGACTAGACCAATTGCTCATGTCAAGTGTTGTCCGCCGGACGGATGATGAGGGTGTGTCGGAAGGGGAGGAACCGATCGGGCGAAAATGGGTGGAACACCCCTCGGAGAGCAAACTAGGTTGGGGGCGCGATGCCATGGCACCGTGGCACCAAACCGGCCCAACCGGACCGAAGCCGACTGAAGTCGACCGAAGAACGTCAGAGGATCAGATGACCGACCTGTCCGACGAACTGCTCCCCACCACCCGCCGCGCACTGCTGCACCGCCTGGCCGTCGCCCAGTCCGAGGGCCGCACCCCCTCGACGGTCGCCGCCGTGGTCCGCGACGGACGGCTGGTCTGGAGCGGCGCCCGCAGCATGATCGACGGCCACGCGCCCACCGTCGACGTGCAGTACCGGATCGGCTCGATCACCAAGACCTTCGTCGCCGTCCTCGTCCTGCGGCTGCGCGACGAGGGCCTGCTCGACCTCGCCGACCCGGTCGAGCGCCACCTGCCCGGCACCCCCGCCGACGGCGCCACCGTCGCCCAGCTGCTCTCGCACTCCGCCGGCCTCGCCTCCGAGACCCCGAGCCCGTGGTGGGAGCGGACCGACGGCGCGCTGCGCCCGGCCCTCGCCGACGTCCTGGAGCGGGAGCGGCCGCGCCGCCATCCCGCCGGGCGGCTGCACCACTACTCCAACCCCACCTACGCGCTGCTCGGCGCGCTCGTCGAGCGGCTGCGCGGCGAGCCCTGGGGCGAGGTGCTGCGCCGGGAGGTCCTGGAACCCCTCGGCATGGACCGCACCACCCTGCTCCCCGAGCACCCGCACGCCGGCGGCTTCGCCGTCCACCCCTGGGCCGACGTGCTGCTGCCCGAACCGCTCACCGACACCGGTCTGATGGCCCCGGCCGGCCAGCTCTGGTCGACCGCCGCCGACCTCGCCCGCTGGGCCGCCTTCCTGGCCGGCGGCGACGGAAAGGTGCTCTCCGCCGACACCCTGGCCGAGATGCGCCGCCCCGCCGTCGCCCCGGACACCGACGACTGGACCGAGACCTACGGCCTCGGCCTCCAGCTGATCCGCCACGACGGCCGCACCCTGTTCGGGCACACCGGCTCGATGCCCGGCTTCACCGCCGGGCTGTGGGTCAGCGAGGCCGACGGCCTGGCCGCGATCGCCTTCTCCAACGCCACCCACGGCCCGCCCACCGGGCAGCTCACCGCCGAGCTGATCGCCGTCACCGCGGAGCACGAGCCCCGGATCCCCGAGCCGTGGCGCCCGCTGCCCGAGGTCGACGAGCACCTCCTCGCCCTCACCGGCCCCTGGTACTGGGGCGCCTCCCCGCACGCCCTGCGGCTGGCGGCCGGGCGGACGCTGGAGCTCTCGGTACTCGGCCGAGGCGGCCGCGCCTCCCGGTTCCGCCCCGAGGCCGACGGCACCTGGACCGGCCTCGACGACTACTACGCGGGCGAGACCCTGCGCGTGGTGCGGGCCGCCGACGGCTCGGTGAGCCACCTGGACATCGGCTCCTTCGTGTTCACCCGCGAGCCCTACGGGCCCGCCGAGGTCGTCCCGGGCGGACTCGACCCGCGGGGCTGGCGGGCGTACTGACCGCCGCTCAGGCCCGTCGCCGCTCCGGGGCCGGGGCGGAGGCGGGCG
>NZ_BAAAKJ010000125.1:0-19479 GCF_039527695.1 Kitasatospora putterlickiae | reverse complement strand
GGGGGACGGGCCGGGGCGTCCGGACGGGCCGGGTGGGCGCCGCTGCGCAGCGCGTGCACGGCGCGCACCACGTACCCGGCGAGCAGCAGCCCGCCCGCCATCGCGCCCGAGGCGTAGGTGTCCGCCGCCTGCGCCTCCGACCAGCCCGCCGCCACGCCGATCAGCAGGTACGGCGCCACCGCGACCAGCAGCGCCACGGCCAGCGACACCAGCGCCGCCCTCGGCCGCCGGTCGTCCTCCCAGCAGCGCTCGCCGACCAGGTGCAGCGCGAGCGCCATCGCCACCACCAGGCACCACCACGGCGAGGGCGCCAGTCCGACCGCCCTCGCCAGCAGGTAGACGAGGGCGAGCCCCGCCGTCGCCGCCGCCTGGCACACCAGCACCACTGTCATGTCACTGGCGAAGCGCCGCCAGAGTCCCGCCCCCGGAATCCACCCCATGCAGCGGAGGATAGGGCGGCGACCTGGTGCCCGACAGATGTCCCGCACACGTCGAGTGGCCGCATTCAGCAGGTGCACATCTGCGCTCCGCCGAACGGCAACGTGGACGCCAGCCGACTTGGAGAGACATACGGATGCCGGTTCGCAGACCCGTCGACCGTACGGGCCTGGCCGGGCCGGTGCCACGCGAACCCCGTGGCCCACCGTCGTCCGTGCTGCCCTGGAGGGTCCGCCATGACCACCGTCCCCTCGTACGCTCCGCCCGCAGTCACCCCCGTCCGGGCCGCCGGCGCGGTGCCCGCCGCGCGCCAGGAGAGCGCGTCCGGTTCCGCCTCGGCCGTCTACACCGTCGCGCTGGCCCGCGACGAGGACGACGTCCGCGCCGCCCAGCGGCTGCGCCACCAGGTCTTCGCCGATGAACTCGGCGCCACCCTGCACAGCGCCGTCCCCGGGCTGGACGTCGACCCGTTCGACGAGTTCTGCGACCACCTGCTGGTCCGCGAGGGCGAGGACGGCGCGGTCGTCGGCACCTACCGGCTGCTGCGCCCCGAGGCCGCCCGCCGGGCCGGCCGGCTCTACTCCGACGGCGAGTTCGACCTCGCCGGCCTCGCCCCGCTGCGCGACGGCCTGGTCGAGCTCGGCCGCTCCTGCATCGCCGCCGAGCACCGCGGCAACGGCGCCGTCATCAACCTGATGTGGGGCGGCATCGCCCGCTACCTCGCCGACACCGGCAACACCTGGGTGGGCGGCTGCTGCTCGATCTCCCTGGAGGACGGCGGCGCCACCGCCGCCCGGGTCCGGGACACCGTCGCCGCCAAGCACCTCGCCCCCGAGCGGTACCGGGTCACCCCGCACCGCCCCTGGGACGCCACCGGGGTGGCGCGGGCCGCGAAGGCGCCGCTGCCGGCCCTGCTCCGGGGCTACCTGCGGCTGGGCGCCTGGGTCTGCGGCGAGCCCGCGTACGACCCGGACTTCGAGTGCGCCGACCTGTTCGTGCTGCTGTCGCTGGAGCGCACCGACCCGCGCTACCTGCGGCACTTCCTCTCCGGGGTCGGCGGCGTCGGCACCGCGGCGGCCCCGGCCTCGGCCCCGGAAGCGGCCCCGGGAGCGGTCTCATGAGCGTCTGGCTGCCGACGGCCTCCTGCACGCCCGAGGACTGCCTGACCGACCCGGCACCCACCGTCGCCCTCCCCCGGCGGGTCCTGCGCCTGGCCGCCTGCCTGGCGGTGCTCACGGTGGGGATCGCGCTCACCCTGCCGGCGCGGGCACTGCCGCGCGGGCCGCGCGAGCGGCTCGCGCGGTTCTGGGCGCGCGGCCTGCTGGGCTCGCTGGGGGTCGCGGTGCGGATCGAGCCCGACCCGGGGCCGGGCGCCGGGGGCGGGGTGCTGCTGGTGGCCAACCACGTCTCCTGGCTGGACATCCCGCTGATCGCCGCGGCCCGCCCGGGCCGCTCACTGGCCAAGACCGAGGTCCGACAGTGGCCGGTGCTCGGCCCGGTGGTCGCCTGGGGCGGCACCGTCTTCCTCGACCGCGACCGGCTGCGCGCCCTGCCGGCGGCCGTCGACGAGGTGGCCGACGGTCTTCGGGCCGGCCACCCGGTGATCGTCTTCCCGGAGGGTTCCACCTGGTGCGGGCGGGAGAGCGGCCGCTTCCGCCCGGCCTTCTTCGAGGCCGCCGTCCGGTCCGGCGCCCCGGTCCAGCCGGTCGCGATCCGCTACCGGCTGGCGGACGGCCGTCCCACCAGCGTCCCCGCCTTCGTCGGCGAGGACGGCCTGCTCACCTCGCTGGCCCGGGTCGGGACCGTCCGGGGCCTGGTCGCCGAGCTGGTCTTCCGCACGGCGATCCCGGCCCCGCCCGCCGACCCGTCCCACCCCTGGGAGGCCCGCAGGGCCCTGGCCCGCACCGCCCAGTGCGCCGTGGAGGGCATCCGCTGACCCTCCCCCCGGTCAGGCCCCTCGTCAGGCCCCCTTATCAGGCCCGCGGCCCGGCGGGGAGGTCCCGCCGGGCGGGGTCGGGGGCCGGTTCGATGGAGGACAGCGTGCACCTAACAGTGTTAGATTGCAAACGCGATCGCAGCCCGCCCATCGCAGCCCGCCCGGGGAACCAGGAACAGCGAGGACCGCATGCCGGCCGACCAGGACGACGCCGCCCCGCCCGCACTCACCCGGGAGGCGCTCGCGCGGGCCGCGCTGCGGGTGCTGGAACGCGACGGCCTGGCCGGTCTGTCGATGCGCAAGGTGGCCGCCGAGGTCGGGGTCAAGGCGGCCTCGCTGTACTGGCACGTCCGCGACAAGGAGGAGCTGCTGGACCTCCTCAACGACGCGCTGATGGCCGACGTCGAGGCCCCGCCCCGCACCGGCGACTGGCGCGTCCAGCTGCGCGCCTACTGCGAGCGCTACCGCGCCCACCTGCTCGGCAGGCGGGACGCGGCCAAGGTGGTGGCGGGCCGCCTCGCGCCCGGCCCGAACCTGCTGCGCCTGTTGGAGGACCAGCTCGACCGGCTGCGCGGGGCCGGCTTCTCCGCCGCCGACGCCGCGATGGTCTCCTACCTGCTCGGCGCGTACGTGCAGGGCTTCGTGCTCCAGGAGCAGTCCCCGATGGCGGCGGCCGAGACCACCGGCACCGGCCGGCGCCAGGTCGCCGACGACGCCGCCGAGCGGTTCCGCGCGCTGCCGGCCGACGAGTTCCCCCGGCTGGTCGCGATGGCCGACGACCTCACCGGGCCGGACCTCGACGCCCGCTTCGCCTTCGGCCTCGAACGCATCCTCGACGGCCTGGCGGCGCTGCTCCCGCCCGGGCGCGGCTGACCACCCGGCCGCCCTTCGCCCGAGCGCGGCCGGCCACCCGGCCGCCCTCCGCCGGCCCCGAAATCGTTCGACCCCGGCCCGGCCGACCGCTAGTCTCGCGGGCGCCCGGCGCGACCCGTCCCACCGAGGAGGCACCCGCATGACCGCGTTCCACCCCGTCTGCGAGCCCTACGCGGAAGGCCTGCTGGACGTCGGCGACGGCCAGCGGATCCACTGGGAGGTGTCCGGCAACCCGGCCGGCAAGCCCGCCGTCGTGGTGCACGGCGGACCGGGCTCCGGACTCAACGTCCGCAACCGGAAGTACTTCGACCCCGAGCGCTACCGGCTCGTGCTGTTCTCCCAGCGCAACTGCGGCCGCAGCGAGCCGCACGCCGCCGACCCGGCGACCAGCCTGGAGCACAACACCACCGCGCACCTGATCGACGACCTGGAGCGGCTGCGCGAGCACCTGGACATCGAGCGGTGGCTGCTGTTCGGCGGCTCCTGGGGCTCCACCCTGATCCTCGCCTACGCCCAGGCGCACCCCGCCCGGGTGTCCGAGATCGTGATCAGCAGCGTCACCACGACCAGGCCGG
This sequence comes from Kitasatospora putterlickiae, assembly GCF_039527695.1. Classification (NCBI taxonomy): domain Bacteria; kingdom Bacillati; phylum Actinomycetota; class Actinomycetes; order Kitasatosporales; family Streptomycetaceae; genus Kitasatospora; species Kitasatospora putterlickiae. The sequence goes on along the minus strand of NZ_BAAAKJ010000125.1, from coordinate 15,657 downwards.
AGGAGATCGACTGGCTCTACCGGGACGTCGGACGGCTGCTGCCCGGCCCCTGGGAGGCCTTCCGCGACGCGCTGCCGCCCGAGGACCGCGACGGCGACCTGCTCGCCGCGTACGACCGGCTGCTGAACGACCCCGACGAGTCCGTCCGCCACGCGGCCACCGTCGCCTGGGCGACCTGGGAGGACGCGGTGATCGCCCACGAGACCACGGGCTCCCCGAACGCCTACACGGACCGTCCCGCCGAGGCGCTGACCGCCTTCGTGCGGATCACCGCGCACTACTTCTCCCGCCGGGCCTTCCTGGAGCCCGGCCGGCTGCTGCGCGACGCGCACCGGCTGGCCGGCGTCCCGGGCGTGCTGATCCACGGCGCCCTCGACCTCGGCAGTCCGCTGGACACCGCCTGGACGCTCGCCAAGGCCTGGCCGGACGCCGAGCTGACGGTGATCCAGGACGCCGGGCACACCGGCGGCCCCGCCACCGGCGAGGCGGTGCTGGCCGCGATCGAGCGCTTCGCGCGGCGGTAGCCCCCACGGGCAGTGACGGGTCATCAACGGTCCGGAGCCGGGGGTGACAGGCCGGCGCCGGCCGCCGACACTGGGGGGAGAGGTTCCCATCCCAACGGGTCGGCCGGTGCCGGCCGGTACCGGCCGCGGAGAGGGCAGGCCGGCCATGAGTACGCCGTCCGCCGGGCTCCCGATCATCTACGTCCGGGGATACGCCGGAGGCACCCCCGGGATCGAGAAGGCCGTCACGGATCCGTTCTACGGATTCAACCAGGGCTCGACGCACATCCGCGTCGGCCGCCAGGACAACCCCGTTCTCTACCAGTTCGAAAGCCCGTTACTGCGCCTGCACCTCGACGAGGGATACCACATCGCCGTCGAGGGCGGGCCGCGCCCGGGCACGGAGGAGGCCCCTCCCCCCGAGAGCATCTGGATCCACCGCTTCTACGACGCCTGCTCCGGCACCTGGGGCGAGCAGGCCCGGTCGTTCGACCTGGAGACGGCCGCCCGTGACCTGCTGAAGCTGATCGACCGCGTGCGGGAGCGGACCGGCGCGCGCCGGGTGAACCTGGTCGCCCACTCGATGGGCGGACTGATCTGCCGCTGCCTGCTGCAGAAGATCATCCCGGTCGAACGCGGCGAACGCGCCACCGACTACGTCTCCAAGCTGTTCACCTACGGAACGCCGCACGGCGGCATCACCTTCGCCGTCGGCTTCGGCATCCCGGAGGCGCTGCGCGACCTGTTCAACATCAACGGCTCCGACGTCTTCGGCCCCGAGCGGATGTACCAGTACCTGACGCCGCGCCCCGACCCGGACGGGCCGCCGGACGGCTGGCGGGCGGTGGACATCACCGACGACGACGGCGGCGGCGGGCCCGCGGAGGCCGCCGGCCGCTTCCCGCTCGACCGGGTGTTCTGCATGGTCGGCACCAACTCCCGGGACTACGACGTCGGCCACGGCATCTCGGCCGAGGCCGTCGGCCCGCGCAGCGACGGGCTGGTGCAGATCGAGAACGCCCAGGTCACCGGCGCCAACCGGGCGTTCGCCTACCGCAGCCACAGCGGCAGCTACGGGCTGGTCAACTCCGAGGAGGGCTACCAGAACCTGCGCCGCTTCCTGTTCGGCGACCTGCGCGCCGCCACCGACCTGGTCGGCGTGAGCCTGCCCGGGGACGACGAGGTCACCTGGCAGGCGGAGGTCCGGCTCACGGTGCGCGGACTGCCGGTGCTGATGCACGAACGGGCCGCCCCGCACTGGTGCCCGATCCAGCTCTCCGACCCGACCGAGGCGAGCCGGCGCTCCCGGGCCGCCACCGCCGGGGACGGCGCCGTCCCGCTGGCGACCACCTTCCTCTCCAGCCGGCTGCGCCCGAAGGAGGCGGGACCACTGCGGTTCGTCCTCGACCTGAACCTGCTCTCGCTGCGCCAGCGGCACGGACTGTTCGGCTTCGGCGACCACCTGGAGCAGACCGCCGACTTCACGGACACCCTGATCGTCGACGTGGACGCCGACGGACCGCGTCCGGCGGCCTGGGCGCACTGGAACTCCGAGGTGGCCGGGGCGATCCGCGACCTCCGCCCGACCGGCGACCCGCTGCCCGACGAGGACCCGCGGGCCGCCTCCTGGCTCGCCCACGTCCCGCTGCCGGCCACCACCCGGCCGATCCTCGGCCCGGACGCCCGGATCCGCCTCAGGGTCGGCCCCTGGAACTGACGGCCCGGCGGCCGACGCCCGGGCCGCCTCAGGCGTGCCAGCCGGTCTCCGGGTGCGCGGGCCCGGCCTTGGCCTCGGGCACCGGCTGCTCGGCGGCCAGCAGGACGCGGCGCAGCAGGTCGGAGAGCTGGCGCCGTTCGACCGGACCGAGCACGCCGAGCATGCGCTGCTCCTCGCGGCCGACCACGTCCAGCGCCTGCCGCCAGGCCAGCCGGCCCGCCTCGGTCAGCTCGACGTCGACCCGGCGGCGGTCGTCGCTGGAGGGGGTGCGGACGATGAATCCGCGCCGCTCCAGCCCCTCCAGACGGCCGGTCACCGAGGCCGGCGCCAGGTTGAGGTCGGCGCGCAGATCGGACGGGGTGGCCCGGCCGCCGCGGCCGGCCAGGCCGTGCAGGGTGTCGAACTCGTGCTTCTGCAGGCCGTAGTCGGCCACGCCCTGCTCGCGGACCCGGCCGAGGTGGCGGGTGAGCTTGCTCATCCGGGTGACGGCGCCCTCGACGTCCGGGTCGAGGTGCGGCAGCACCGAGCGCCAGCGTTCGACGTGGCCGTCGGTCCAGTCGCGGGGCCGCTCGGCCGCCGTCCGGGGGGTCGCGCGTGTCATGCCCCCGAGTCTAGGCGCCCGTGAGCTGGGGATTCGGGGGGAAAAATATTTCGTTGCCGAAACTTCGGCACCGAAATACAGTCGTCCCCGTGACCCTGACCCAGCACCCGCTGCGACTGCCCGACTTCCGTCTGCTGTTCCTCGGCCGGACGATCTCCACCCTCGGCGACGCCGTCGTCCCGGCCGCGCTCGCCATCGCGGTCACCCGGGCGACCGGCTCCTCCGGCGCGCTCGCCCTCGTCCTGGGCTGCGCGATGGTCCCGCGACTGCTGCTGCTCCCGCTGGGCGGCGTCGTCGGGGACCGCGTCAACCCCCGGCTGGTCGCCCTGGTGACCGACCTGGTGCGGGCCGCCGCCCAACTGGCCGTCGGCCTCGAACTGCTCGCCGACCAGCCACGGCTGGCGCCGATCGCCGTCGCCTCGGCGGTCGGCGGTGTCGCCTCCGCCTTCGCCATGCCGACGGCGACGCCGCTGGTCGCCGCCACCGTGGCGGGGCCGCAGCGGATGCGGGCCAACGCGCTGCTCGCCTCGGCCGCCAACGCCGCCCGGCTCGGCGGCCCGGCGCTCGCCGGGACGCTGGTCTGGACGGCCGGAGCCGGCTGGGCGTTCCTGCTGGACGGCGCCTCCTTCCTGGTCAGCGCGGCGCTGCTGACCGGGCTGCGGATCCGGCACACCCCCGGCGAGCGCCGCTCGCTGCGCACCGACCTGCTGCACGGATGGAGCGAGGTGCGCTCGCGCGACTGGTACTGGAGCAGCCTGATCGGGCACGGCGTCTGGAACGGCGCCGCCGCCGTACTGCTCACCCTCGGCCCGCTGATCGCCACCCGGCGGCTGGGCGGGGACGGCGTGTGGATCGCCATGACCCAGGCCGCCGCGTGCGGCGTGCTGGCCGGCTCGCTGCTCGCGGGCCGCTACCGGCCGCGGCGGCCGGTGCTGGTCGCCAACCTGGGTCTGGCCCTGTACGCCCTGCCGCTGACCGCCCTCGCCGTGGCCGCGCCGGCACCGCTCACGGTGGCCGCGTACGCGCTGGCGATGACGGGGCTCGGCTTCCTCAGCCCGGTGTGGCAGACGGTGGTGCAGCAGGAGTTCCCGCCGCAGGTGCTGGCCCGGGTGACCTCCTACGACTGGCTGCTGTCGCTGGCCGCCGCCCCGCTCGGCTACACGCTCGCGCCGCTGGCCGCCGACGCCTGGGGCAGCACCGGGCCGCTGCTGGTCACGGCCGCCCTGGTCGCGCTCGCCTGCGCCGGCACCGCGGCCGCCCCGGGCGTCCGCGGCATCGGGCGGGCGGCGGCTCCGGACGTCGCGGGGACGGAGACCGGCGGCGTCAACGAGCGCCCTGCCAACGGGGAGACCGTCAGCGGGAAGACTGTCAGCGGGGCCGTCCGGCGGAACCCTACGATATGAGCATGATCGCCTATGCCCCAGCGGCCTTCTTCTTCCTCCTCTGCGGAATCGGAGTCCTTCGCGACCGACGCCGGTTCAGCAACGCCGTCCTGCTCGGCATCGCGGTCACCCTCCTCGCCCTCGCGCTGATCGCCGAACTGCGCCGGGCGCCCACCCTGGTGGCCGAGTTGGCGGTGGCCCTGATCGCCCTGCTCCCGACCATCGGCACCGTCGCCCTGGTCTGGTTCCTGCTCTCCAACGGGCTGACGATGATCCGCAAGGAGGGGATGCGGCCGGCGAACCTGCTGTCCCTGCTCGCCGGTCTCGGCATCCTCGGGGTGATCGCCCTGTTCACCGCGGCGGTGGCGACCGGATCCGACCGGCTCGGCATCCTCGCGGCGACCGCGATGCTGGTGGTCGGCTACGTCTCCTTCCTCTTCGTCTGCTTCGTCGGCTACGCCTTCCTCTACCAGCTTCACCGGCCGCGCGGTGACGTGGACTTCGTGGTGGTACTGGGCTCCGGGCTGATCGGCGGCGAGCGGGTGCCGCCGCTGCTCGCCAGCCGGCTCGAACGCGGCCGCGACGTCTACGAGAAGCAGGCCGCGCGCGGCAACCCGCCGATGCTGATCACCTCGGGCGGCCAGGGTCCGGACGAGAAGCTGCCGGAGTCCCACGCGATGGCGGACTACCTGGTCGAGCGCGGCTTCCCGGCCGAACACGTCACGCGCGAGGACCGCTCGCGCACCACCGAGGAGAACCTGCTGTTCAGCAAGGTGATCATGGAGGAGGCCAAACCCGACTACCACTGCGTCATCGTCACCAACAACTTCCACGCCTTCCGGGCCGCCCTGATGGCCCGCAAGACCGGCGTCACCGGCCAGGTCTTCGGCTCGCCCACCGCCCGCTACTACTGGCCGAGCGCGACGATCCGCGAGTTCGCGGCGGTCTTCCTCGCCCACAAGCTGGTCAACCTCGGGATCTGCGGCTTCCTCGCCGCCTGCGGACTGTTCGCCGCCGTGGCCGGGGGGTGACCCCGTCGTGGCCGGCGGTCAGCCGTCGTGGCGGGAGCCCAGCCGGGCCGGCCTCCCCCAGGGCGTGCCCACCTTGACGAAAGGTTGACCTGCTCACGGCAGAATGTTGGGGGCGGCGAAACCTATGGTCAGCGCATGCCTCCACTGCCCGCCGGCCGGACCGCCGCCCTCCCCGTGCTGCCCTACCGCAAGCCCACCCCCGGCCGCGACTACTGGGTGTTCGACGACGTCCTGCCCGACCCGGACGCGGTCCGGCGCCGCTGCCTGGACCGCAACGACTGGACCGAGGGCCGCCCCTACCGGCCGGAGACCTGGCCCGGGCTGCGGACCACGCCCGGCCTCGACCCGGCGGAACTGGCCCGCGTCGAGGCTCTCGTCCGCAACGCCGCCGGGGCCCCGCGGCTCTGGGTGCAGAGCGCCCCGGACGGCGGCACGCTGAACCACAACTGCGTCCAACTCGTCGGCGCCGGCGAGTCGGAGCCGCGCCCGCACACCGACTCCCGCGCGCTCTGCCGCTAGGCGGCCGTCCTCTACCTGAGCCCCGGCGCGCCCAAGGACGCCGGCACCGGCTTCTACCGCCAGCGGTTCCCCGGCGGCCGACTCGGCGGCAACCTGGTCACCGCCCCGCACACCAACCTGGTCGAGGCCCTCGGCACCCGCCGCGTCCCCGCCGACGCCTTCACCGAGGACGTCCGCGTTCCCAACCGCTACAACCGGCTGCTGGTCTACCACGCCAACCTCATCCACAGCGCCACCTCGTACCACGGCCTCGCCCTGGCGGACCGGCGGATGACGGCGGTCTTCTTCTGGATGGCCTGAGGAGGACCGGAAGGCCTGGCCGAGGACCCGTGCGCACCGGCCACCGGGCAGGATGTCCGGGGTGACCACCGTGCTCCACCCCGACCGCGTCCTGTGCGGCCTCGCCGCCAACCCCGCCCTGCCCTCCGATCTGGTCGACCGGCTGATCGCCCTCGCCACGACCACCGCCGACCCGTCGCTCGCCGAGCACCTCGCCTACGAGCTCACCGACCGCGACGACCTCGGCCGGCCCCACCTGCTCACGCTCGCCGCGGGCGTCGAGGACGCCGCCACCTGGCTCGCCCACGACGGCCGGCTCACCGCCGCCGACGTCGACCCCGCGACCCGGCCCGAGGCCGCCCTCGCCCTGCTGGCCCGGGGCGAAGGCCCACCGGAGTGGGCACGGCGGTTCGCGGCCGACCCGGACCCCCGGCGGCGCGAACGGCTCGCCGCCTGCCCGGACCTGCCGGAGGACGTGCTGCGGCGCCTCGCCCAGGACCCGGACCCCGAAGTGATCGCCGAACTCGCCCTCACGGCGCCACCCGCGCTCGCCACGGAGCTCGCCCGCCACCCGCACAGCGCCGTCCGCCGCGCGGTGGCCGCCAACGACCGCACGCCACCGCCGGTCCTGACCGCCCTGCTCACCGCCGACCACGGCACCGCGCAGCACGAGACCGCCGCCGCCGTCCTCGCCCACCCCGCCACGCCCGCTACCGCTGCCGCCCCGTTCGCCGACCACCCCGCGACACCGCTGCGCGCCGAACTCGCCGCCCGCACCGACCTCCCCGCCGAGCTGTACCTGCGGCTCGCCCACGACCCGGAACCGCCGGTCCGCCGTGCGCTCGCCGAGAACCCGGCCATCGGCGAGGAGGTGATCCGCACCCTCGCCGCGGACGAGGACGGCGACATCGCGCGCGGGCTGGTCGACCACCCGCGCGTACCGCTCGACGTGCTCACCCGGCTCGCGGCCCGGGGACGGGCCTGGCCCAGACTGCTGCCCCGGATCGCGTCCGCCTCCCCCGCCGAGGTCGCGGAGCTGGCCGCCTCGGCGGAACCGGCCGTCCGGATGCTGGTCGCCGAACGCCGCGACCTGCCGCCCGCGATCCGCGACGCGCTGGCCGCCGACCCGGACGCCAAGGTTCTGAAGGCGATAGCCCCGCACCCCGGTCTGCCCGAGCCGCTGCTGCGCGCCATGCTCACCCGGCACGCCGTCCGCGTCGCCGCCCGGATCGCCACCAACCCGGACGCCTCCCCGGCCCTGCTCACCGACCTGGCCCACCACCGGCCGCCCGTGAGCAAGGCCCTCCGCGCGATCGCCAAGCACCCCGCGGCCCCGGGCCCCGCCCTGGTCGCCTGCCTCACGGACAACGAGGCCAGCCCGATCGCCGCCACCCACCCGGCCCTGCCGCCGGAGGTGCTCACGGACCTGATCGGCGGCGACCTCCCCCACCTCGCCGAAGCCGCCGCCACCAACCCGTCCCTGCCACCCGAGACCGCCCGCGCCCTGGTCACCCGGCTGGCACCCTGGTGAGCCCGCAGGTGCCGCCCGCCGTCACCGACCGCACTGATCAGCAGAGCCGACGCAGCGACGAGGCGGCCTGGCGGGCCGTGCGCCCGGAGCCGCCGAAGCCCCGGGACGGCGGCGAACCCGCACCCGCCCTCCTCCTCACCGATGCGACCAAGGCCGCCCCGACTCGATCCGGCGAGGTCTCCCGGCCCACCGACGCCGCCCGCCATCAGCCTCCGGCCCTCACGCCGCCAGAAGGTCACGAGGACGGGCCACGTGACTCAGGCCGAGCCGAGGGTGCGGGGCAGGCCCAGATCAGCGGCAGCCCACAGGACACGCTCGGCGAAGGACGGACACAGACCAGGCCACACCACCGGCAGAAGATTCCCGCACCCACCGGCCCGATCCGAGGAAACTCGCACAGCAACCCGGCAACGCAAGCGGGGCCTCCGGCCCTCCTCAGGACACGCCGCCCGCCATCAGCCTCCAGCCCTCACACCGCCAGAAGGTCACGAGGACGGGCCACGTGACTCAACCTGAGCCGAGGGTGCGGGGCAGGCCCAGATCAGCGGCAGCCCGTAGGACCCGCTCGGCGAAGGGAGGAAATTCGCACAGCAACCCGCCGCCGCCCGCCATCGGCCTCCGGCCCTCACGCCGCCAGGAGGTCACGAGGGCGAGCCGCGTGGCTCAGGCTGAGCCGGGTGAGCGCGGCGGCGAGGCGGGCGAGATCGCGTGGTGGGACGAGGGCGGCGAGGGTGTCGGGGGTGCGGGGCAGGCCCAGATCAGCGGCAGCGCGCAGAACCCGGTCATCGAAGGACGGACGCAGACCAGGCCACACCACCTGAACCTCCCGGCAGAAGATTCCCGCGCCCACCGGACCGATCCGAGGAAACTCGCGCAGCAACCCGCCGACGCGGGCCGGGTCGCCGTCGGCCTCCTCCCGCAGGCGGCGCAGGTCGCCGTGCCAGCGGTCGAGGAGCAGCTCGGCGCCCCGGCCGAGGGCGGTCGCGGTGCTCTCGTCGTACCGGACGTAGTGGGCGCGGCCGAGGGCGTCCACCCTGCTCTGCCAACGGGAGGCGGCCATCGCCTTCGGGGTGCGCAGGCCCGCCGCGGACAGTTCGCGGGCCGCCGCGACGGCGAGGTCCGCGCTGATCCGCACCGAGCTGAGCGTAGTGAGGACCAGCAGCCGGTAGAGCGGGGCCGGCGTGTCGCGGAGCGTGATGCCCGCCTCCTCGGCGTAGGTGCGGCCGAAGCGTTTCAGCAAGGCGGCCACCGTTTCCTCGTTCCCCATGACGCGCCTCGCTTCCCGGCCTGCCGTCCTGGCCTGCCTGGCACCTGCCCGGGTTGGCGGCGGTCATGCGCGGGGAGGGAGGCGGTATGGAGAACGCCGACCGCCCCGCCACGGAGGAGGTGCGGCCGGAGTGGACCGGCCTCGACCGGCTGGGCACGCTGGAGCTGCTGCGGCTGCTGAACGCCGAGGACCGTGCGGTCACCGACGCGGTGGCCGGACAGCTGCCGCGGATCGCCGTCGTGGTGGACGCGGTCGCCGGGCGGATGACCCGGGGCGGGCGGCTGGTCTACGCGGGCGCCGGGACGGCCGGGCGGCTCGGGGTGCTGGACGCCGGGGAGTGCCCGCCGACCTTCAACACCGCCCCGGGCCAGGTGGTGGGCGTGATCGCGGGCGGCCCGGGGGCCCTGGTGCGCGCCGTGGAGGGCGCCGAGGACCGCCCCGGGCTGGCGGCCGCCGACCTGGCCGCGCTGGCGCTCACGGCCGAGGACACCGTGGTGGGCGTCTCCGCCTCCGGCCGCACCCGTACACGGTGGCGGCCGTGCGCCACGCTCGCGCCGCCGGGGCCCTGGGCGTCGGACTGGCGGGGACCGCCGGGTCACCGCTGGTCGCGGCCGCCGAGTTGGGGATCGAGGTGGTGACCGGGCCGGAGGTGGTGGCCGGTTCGACCCGGCTCAAGGCGGGGACGGCGCAGAAGCTGGTGCTGAACATGCTCTCCACGGCGGTCATGGTCCGGCTGGGCAAGACGTACGGGAACCTGATGGTCGACGTCCGCGCGGGCAACGCCAAGCTGCGCGACCGGGCCCGGCGGATCGTCACCGACATCACCGGCGCGGACGAGGAGACGACGCGGCGGGCGCTGGCGGCCACGGGAGGCGAGGTGAAGGACGCCGTCCTGGTCGTCCTCACCGGCGCGGACGCCCCGGCCGCCGCCCGGCTGCTCGCCGCAGCGGGCGGCCGGCTGCGCGAGGCCCTGGAGCTGGCGCGGGGCGGCCGGTGAGCCCGGGCGGTCACGCTGGTCGACCGCCCTGAGGCGCCCCGCCGGGCCCGGACTGGGCAAGGGCCGGCGCGAGCCCGACGCGCCTCCCGTGCTGATGCCCCCCTGGCTCTCGGTCTTCGGCGCCGTCGCCGCCGAACGGGCTCCGCCCCCGCGCCCACGGGTGTTGGAAGACGGGTACTACGGGTCATCGAGGAGGGAATGCCGAGGAGGCACCCCCACCGCCGGGCCAGGAGCGCGGGTGACCAGGGCCGGGGCGGGGGACGGTCAGGGCTGAGCGAGGCGGCGGTAGAGGTCGCCGATCTCCGGCTCGGTGGCGATCAGCGGCAGGGTGTCGAAGAACAGCTCCCACTGCCCGCCGGGGCCTATCCGCTCGACGATGCCGAAGGGCACCTCCGTGCCCTGCCCGGTCGCCGGGTCCTTGGTCCACTCGGGGACGGCCGTGCCGTGCCATTCCACGTAGGTCATGGTCCGGCCGAAGGCGACCTGGCCCGGCTTGAATCGGACGTCGGTCTGCTCGAAGAGGCGCCGGAGGTAGTCGGCCTTGCCCCCGGTGGTGGCCAGTGGCGCCGCCAGGCCGGGGCCGCCGAGGCGTGCGGCGCCCGTCCGGGCGACCAGGGCGGCGACGTCCTCGCCGTTCCAGGCGGCCAGCCGGGCGGTGATCTCCCCGGCGCGGAACCGCTCCGGGGCGCGCCGGTCGGCGGGCGCGGCGGCGGCGTCGGCCGGGTCGGCGACACCGGCGAACAGCGGACGCAGCTCGGGCGCCACCGGCTTGAACAGCTCGTGGCGGTCGTAGTAGCGGCGGGCCTGCATGGTGCGGCCGTCGTCGGACAGCACGTTCCGGGCGATCTGCGGGAAGGCGATCGGGTGGCCCTTGACGGTGGCCTCGTTCCACTGGCCGAACATCACCACCGCGCCGTCGGCGACCACCTCGGTGCCGCGGTAGCGGAAGTCCGGCACGAGGCCGAGCGAGCGGGTGATCGAGGTGCCGATGGCGGTCAGCCCGCGCTGCGGGGCGCCGCCGGCCTCCCAGAGGGTGGCCTCGTCATCGAAGATCTCCTGGTAGACGCGGACCCGGGGGTGGGTGAGGTCGCCGGGCGCGGGCGGGGTTCCGGTCGAGGTCTCGCCGAAGGCGAGCTGGCGCTGGAGGAAGGCGCAGGCGTTGGGGGTGAGCCGGCCCTCCAGGCGCTCCAGCCTCCCCTGGACGTCGGCGCACTCGGCGAGCTCCCCACCGGCCCCGGCCGTGGTCCCGGCGGTCGCGCCGGTCGCGGTGGTGACCGCGCCGAGCGCCACCGCGGCGGCCGTCGCGGCCGCGAACAGCGCGGTGCGGGCGCCGCGCTCCGGTCGGCGGGCGGGCTGGCGAACCAGCGTCATGTCGATCCCCTTCCGTGGATTCACCGCCAGGTCGGAGGGCGTCTCCGCCCGGCGGTGATCACCTTGCCGGACGGGGTCCGGGGGGTCGATTACCTCGGAGGTCATGCCCGGCGGTGAGGCCTCCTGGGCCTCCGGCCCATGGGGCAGGACGGTGCGCGACGTTGCGCCGGTGCCGGTAGCCGAGCGAGTGAGGACGTGCGCCGCCGATGCCCGTCGAGACGATCGCGCACCATCTGGTCGACGGCTTCGTCACCCACTTCCAGGCGACCGGCGTCACCTCCGGGCCGACCCGCCCGCTCAGCCGGCCGCGCGCACGGCGTCCATCCAGCGGGCGAGGCGCGGACGAGCCCGTGGGCCTCCCCGCCGACCGCCGGAAGGGCGGGGGCGCCGCCGTCCGGCGCGTCGTGCCGTCGTCCCGGGACACCCGGGACCGGAACGCGCCCCGGCCCGGGCGCGAATGCGGGCCGGATAGCGGCCGTCGCCCCAGGCGGTCGGGACAGCGGGCGGCCGACGGTGGAAGCCACGCCCGGTCGGCGCACCGGGCGGCCGCATCGGACCGACCCCAGGGAACCCCCTCATGACCGCAGAGTCCGTCCTGTCCGCCGTACTCCTCGACGCCCGCCGCTCCCTCTGTCTGCCCGACCTGCTCCGCGCCCAGGCCGACGCCCGGCCCGACGCCACCGCCGTGACCGGCGCGGGCGGCCGGCTGACCTTCCGCGAGCTCGCCGCGGCCGCCGACGCGCTGGGCGCGCGGCTGCACCGGCTGGGGGTGACCGCCGACGACTGCGTCGGCCTGTACACCGAGCCGTCGCTGGAGCTGATGACCGGGGTCTGGGGCATCCTGCACGCGGGCGCCGGGTACCTGCCGCTGTCCCCGGAGTACCCGCAGGAGCGGGTGCGCTGGATGATCGAGTCCAGCGGGACGCGGGTGATCGTCGCCCAGGAGCACCTGCGGGCCCGGCTCGCCGAGCTGGTCCCGCCGGGCACCCGGATCGTGCTCCCGGCCGACCTGCCGGACGCCCCGGACCCGGACCCGCGCGGAATCCCCCACCAGAGCCAGGGGCCCGCCGACCCGGACCCGGAGTCGCTGGCGTACGTCATCTACACCTCCGGCTCGACCGGCCGCCCCAAGGGCGTGATGATCGAGCACCACAGCATCGTGTCCCAGCTGCGCTGGCTGGCCGACGCCGGACACCTCGGCCCGGACACCGTCATCCTGCAGAAGACGCCGATGAGCTTCGACGCGGCGCAGTGGGAGATCCTGGCGCCCGCCGCCGGCGCGCACGTGGTGATGGGCGCGCCGGGCGTCTACCGCGACCCGGACGCCCTGATCGACACCGTCCTCGCGCACGGGGTCACCGCCCTGCAGTGCGTGCCCACCCTGCTCCAGGCGCTGCTGGACACCGAGCGCCTGACGGAGTGCACGACCGTGCGCGGTCTCTACTCGGGCGGCGAGCCGCTGTCGGCGCGTCTGGCGCGGGCGCTGGCCACCGCGCTGCCGGGCGCCGGCCTGGTCAACCTCTACGGCCCGACCGAGTGCACCATCAACGCGACCGCCCACCGGGTCGACCCGGCCGAGCCGGGCGACGGGGCCGGTTCGGTGCCGATCGGCGTGCCGGTGGACCGCACCCGCTGCTTCGTGCTGGACGAGCGGCTGGCGCCGGTGGAGGTCGGGGCGACCGGCGAGCTGTACATCGGCGGGGTCCAGCTGGCCCGTGGCTACCTCAACCGGCCGGATCTGACGGCGGAGCGGTTCGTCGCCTCCCCGCACCTGCCGGGCGAGCGGCTGTACCGCACCGGCGACCTCGCCCAGTGGAACCCGGACGGCACCCTGCGGTGCGCGGGCCGGGTGGACAACCAGGTCAAGCTGCGCGGCTACCGGGTGGAGCTGGACGAGATCGCGCTCGCGATCGAGGAGCACACCTGGGTGCGCCGGGCGGCCGCCGTGGTCACCGACGACACCCGCACGGGGCACCGGAACCTGGTGGCCTGCGTGGAGCTGAACCCCAAGGAGGCCGCCCTGATGGACCAGGGCGACCACGGCGGCCACCACCAGTCCAAGGCGAGCAGGCTCCAGGTGAAGGCGCAGCTGTCCAACCCGGGCGTGCGCGACGCCGCCGGGCTCGCCGGGCGGCCGGTGGTGGAGCTGCCGGGGCGCCGGGAGAGCGGGCGGCAGCGGCGGGAGACCTTCGCCCGCAAGACCTACCGCTTCTTCGAGGGCGGCCCGGTGACCAGGGGCGACCTGCTGGCGCTGCTCGCCGCCCCGCACCCGGCCGGCACGTCCGGCACGCGCGTCCACGACGTCACCCGCGGCCACGACGTCACGCTCGCCGAACTGGGCCCGGTCCTGCGCTGGTTCGGGCAGTTCCACAGCGAGGAGCGGCTGCTGCCGAAGTACGCGTACGCCTCCCCCGGCGCGCTGTACGCCACCCAGCTGTACCTGGAGACGGACGGCTCGCACGGCCCGGCCGCGGGCGTGTACTACTACCACCCGGTGGAGCACACCCTGGTCCGGGTCGGCGAGGCCGGTCCCGGGGGCGTTCCGCTGGCGCTGCACTTCCTGGGCCGGCGCGGCGCGATCGAGCCGGTGTACCGCAACAACATCCAGGAGGTGCTGGAGTTCGAGGCCGGCCACATGCTGGGCGTGCTGGAGGAGGTGCTGCCGGAGTACGGTCTCGCGGTGCGTCCGCTGGGCCACGAGCCGGACGTGCAGCACCGGCTGGACGTCGCCGAGGAGGACTTCTACCTGGGCAGCTTCACGATCGTCCCGGAGGACGGGCGGCCGCGCCGGGACGACACCGAGCTGTTCGTGCAGGCCCATCCGGGCGGGGTCGAGGGCCTGCCGGCGGGTCTGTACCGGTACGAGGGCGGGGAGCTGACCCGGATCTCGGACGAGATGGTGGAGTCCCGGCACGTCATCGCGATCAACCAGCAGGTGTACCGGCGGGCGGGGTTCGGCATCACGGCGGTGAGCCGGGCCGCCGAGCCGTGGCTGGAGTACATCGGTCTCGGCACCCGGCTGCACCACCTGCAGCGCAACGGGCTGGGCTTCGGGTTCATGTCCTCGGGCTACAGCTCGAAGAGCGGCCACCCGCTGCCGTCCGCCCGGCGGATGGAGGCGGTGCTGGCCGGGTGCGGGATCCCGGCCGGGGCGTCGTACTTCTTCCTCGGCGGGCGGGTGAGCGAGGAGCAGGTCCGCAGCGAGGGCATGCGGGAGGACGCCGTGCACATGAGGGGCCCGGCGGAGCTGATCAGGGACGAGCTGGCCGCGGTGCTGCCGGACTACATGATCCCGAACCGGGTGCTGGTGCTGGACGCGCTGCCGCTGACCGCCAACGGGAAGGTGGACGCCAAGGCGCTGGCCGCCGCCGAGCGGGTCCGGGACGCGGGTTCGGGCGCGCCGTTCGTGGCGCCGTCGACGCCGACCGAGCGCCGGCTGGCCGGGGTGTGGGCGGCCGCGCTGAAGTACGAGGCCGTCTCCACGGCGGACGGGTTCTTCGCGGCGGGCGGGAACTCGCTGATCGCGGTGGCGCTGGTCAACCGGGTGAACCGGGAGTTCGGCACCGGGCTGCCGCTGCAGGTGCTGTTCGAGTGTCCGCGGCTGGCGGACCTGGCGGCGCGGATCGACGCCGCCCGGGCCGGCGCCGGGGCGTCGCAGGCGCCGGTGTCCCGGCTGGTGCTGCTGCACCGCGACGGCTCCGGGGAGCCGGTGTTCTGCTGGCCCGGGCTGGGCGGCTACCCGATGAACCTGCGCCCGCTCGCCGGGCGCTCGGGCCGGCCGTTCTACGGGGTGCAGTCGTTCGGCATCAACCCCGGGGAGACGCCGTACCCGACGATCCGGGAGACGGCCGCCGCCGACGTGGCGGAGATCCGCCGGGTCCGGCCGCACGGCCCGTACGCCCTGTGGGGGTACTCGTTCGGCGCCCGGGTCGCCTTCGAGGCGGCCTGGCAGCTGGAGCGGGCCGGGGAGCGGGTCACGGACCTGCTGCTGATCTGCCCCGGCAACCCGGAGCTGCGGCGGGCCGACGGGGAGCGGTACGGGCGCGAGTCCTCCTACCGCAACCCGGGGTACCTGACGATCCTGTACTCGGTGTTCACCGGCTCGATCGCCGGACCGGGGCTGGAGCGGTGCCTGGCCGAGGTGCGTGACGAGGCCGGGTTCGCCGCCTTCGTCCACCGGCTGCTGCCGGACCTCGACGAGGAGCTGATCCGCCGGATCGCCCGGATCGTCGGGGAGACGTACGAGTTCGAGTACAGCTTCCGCGAGCTGGCCGAACGCCGGCTGTCGGCCCCGGTGACCGTCTTCAAGGCCGCCGGTGACGACTACTCGTTCATCGAGGGCAGTTCCGGCTGGTCGGCCGCCGCGCCGGGGACGGTGCGGCCGGCCGGCGACCACTACGGCGTGCTGCGCGAGCCGGGCGTGGCGGAGCTGGCGGCCGCGATCGCCGGCGTGGGGCAC
>NZ_BAAAKJ010000124.1:4885-8484 GCF_039527695.1 Kitasatospora putterlickiae | reverse complement strand
CCTCCGCCGCCGGCCCGAGTGAACCGGTCGGCCAGGGGGCCGCCGTGGCGTGGTTCCGTCGCGCGCGGCCCGCCCTGCCGGCCCTGGTCCGCGCCGGTGCCGCGCACGGCCTCGACGCGGAGGTCTGGCGGCTCGCGCACGGCTGCGGGCCGCTGCACTACCAGGACGGCGCCCACCTGGACGAGTGGGAGCAACTCGCCCGGGAGGGCCTGGCGGCGGCCGAACGCCTCGGGGACCGGGCCGCCCGGCTGCGGCTCTGGACCGACCTCGGCCTCGCCCTGGTCTCCCGCAAGCGCTTCACCGAAGCCGCCGCGATCGCCGGACAGGCCGTCACGGACGCCGGGGACGTCGAGGACACCGAGGTCCGCGACCGGTGCCTCACCGCGCTCGCCGGCACCCTCGCCGCGTCCGGCCGCGGCTACGAGGCGATCGCGGTGCTGGAGCGCGTCGTCACGTCCTGCGAGGCCGGGGGCGACGGACCGTCGACCGCCCGCGCCCTGGACCACCTCGCCCACTGCCTGCACCGGGTGGGCGAGGCGGAACGCGGCCTCGCCCACACCGACCGCGCCCTCGACCTCGTCCGCGACCACCCCGACGACCGGCTCCACGGCACCCTGCGCTTCAGCCGCGCCGAGGCCCTCCGAGTCCTCGGCCGGGTGGAAGAGGCGCTCGCCGCCTCACGCGAGGCCCTCGCGGTGGCCGAGCGGCACCGCGACACCCGACTCACCCTGCTCGCCCTCGACTTCAACGGCGCCGTCCTCGCCGAACTCGGCCGCCCCGACGAAGCCGCCGCCCACTGGCGCCGCGCCCTGGCCCTCCACACCACCCAGGGCCACCCCAACCCGGCCCTGGCCCGCCGCCTCGCCACCCTGGAGGAGTGAGGGAAGGCCGGTCCCGGACGACGACGGTGCACCGTCGCCTGCCTCGGGGCCGGCGGCGGACGGTGGACCACTGAGGTTCCCCCGCGCGACGCCACGACGCCGAACCGGCCACCCACGCCCACCCCGGCGAACCCGCGGCTCCCCGCGTGTCCTGTCCACACCGTCCCGCCGCGCGCCGGCCACCTGGGCCCGCTGTGGGCCGCGGCACTGTGCTGGTCTTCACCTGCTGGGGATGTGTCTTCGGTCTGGGTGCGGATGTGGTGGCTGCCCGGTGTGCTTGTTGCAGGTGGGTGGGGTGCGTTGGAGTGGGAAGTCGGTGGGGTCGACTTCTCACTCCTCCCGGGTGTCCATGTGGTCCTGCCGCGCGCGGGCACCGTGACCCGCTGCACGCGGGCCCACTCGGGGCCCACGGTTCCACTGTGGGCTGCGGCATCGTGTTGGTCTTCACCCGGTGGGGATGTGTCTTCGGTCTGGGTGGGGATGTGGTGGCTGCCCGGTGTGCTTGTTGCAGGTGCGGCGGAGTGGGAAGTCTGTGGGGCCGACTTCCTACTCCTCCCGGGTCGGGGTGTCCTCAGGGGTGGTGAGGAGGGCGAGGGCGAGGGTGAGGACGGTGAGGCCGGTCCAGGAGGTGGTGGGGAGGCGTTCGGCGAGGGTGGTGACGCCGAGGACGGCGGCTACCGCCGGTTCGGCGAGGGTCAGGGTGGTGGCGGTCTGGGCGGTGGTGTGGCGGAGGCCGCGGCCGAAGAGGCGGTAGGCGAGGAAGGTGGTGATCACGCCGAGGTGCAGGACCACGAGTGCCCCGCGCGGGGTGGCCAGCCGGTGGGTGTCGGTGAGCAGGAGGACGGGCAGGACCAGCACGGCCGCCGCGCCGAACATCGCGCCCATCACCCCGGCGGACGGGTGGCCGCGGGTGATCAGCCGGCCGCCGACCAGGGAGTAGACGGCGTAGCAGAGCCCGGCGAGGGCCGCGAGCAGGACGCCGGGGAGGTCCATCGGCGTGCCGTCGCCGCCGAGTTGAGGGCCGAGGACCAGCAGGGCGCAGCCGAGCACCGCGATGGACGTGGCGCACGCCCAGCGCGGGGTGGGCCGGGGGCCGCCGGTGAGCCAGGCCAGCAGGCCGGTGAAGACCGGTGCGCTGCCGAGGGCGATCACGGTGGCCACCGCCACGCCCGTGCGGGCCACGGCGGGGTAGAAGGTGACCGGGTAGCCGGCCACCGCGAGCGCGCCCAGGAGCAGGAGCCGCCGTTCGCGGGGCGGGCACGTCCTGGGCAGGGAGCGGGCGGTGCGGTCGGACAGCAGGAGCAGCAGGCCGCCGAGGGCCAGCCCGGCGCAGCCGGTGGCGGCGGCCGGGGTGCCGGCGGGGGCGAGCGAGCCGGCCGTGCCCGTGGTGCCCCAGAGCACGGCGGCGGCGAGGACGGGGAGCGGGCCGGCGAGGGCGGGGACGGGCACGGGGGTGGACGCGGGCGTGCGGATGCGGTTCGGCACAGTCGTGGACTTCCGTTGTCGAATTCCGGGGTTCCGGCAGGCGGACTGGATTCGGAACGGGCGCACGGCACGGACCCCCGGCGCCCGTGTGGGCCGGCCGGGGTCGTGGGACCAGCGGGATCGGAAGTGCCGGAGTGTGCGCCCGGTCAGGCGGACAGCGGTGGCAGCACGACGTGCCAGTACGAGGTCATGCGGCGATGTTACCCGGCGGTGAACGCGGGGCGGGGCGGCAGCCGTACTCGTCACCGTGACGGTGATGACCACGAGACGCGGGCCTGGCAGGCTGGCCGCCATGGCGGAAGCGGCGGGCGAGGCGGGGATCCGGGCGCTGGTGGCGGGGTGGCTCGCCGCCGAGCGGCCCGGCGGCGATGGCGACCATGGTGACCATGGCGGGCACGGCGGCCATGGCGAGGATGACGACGACCGGCCGGGCGGCGGGTGGGCGGTGCCTCCGGCCGACGGGACGGTGGTGGTCGCGGCCGCCCGGCGGCTGGCCGTGGACGGCCTGGGACGGCGCGGGCCGCGGACGGCGGTGCCGGACGGTCTGCGGATGATCGCGGAGGCGCTGGTGGTCGACGAGCACCCCTCGGCGGCGCGCTGGACGCCCTTGGAGCGGGCGCAGGCGGTGGAGTGGGTGGCGCTGCTGCTGCACCGCTTCGGCGAGGACGGCGTGGCGATGCTGACGGCGGACCTGTCGGGCGGGCCCGGGGTGGGGGACCCGGAACCCTGACGGTGCCCTCAGCCGGCCAGTGCCGCCAGCCGTTCGTCCAGCTCGCGGACGACCGTGGTGTCACCGAGCCGGCCGTAGAGGCCGCGTGCGGCGTGCAGGGTGCCGACGGCCTCCGGGGCGCGGCCGGCCGCCAGCAGGAACTCGGCGAAGTGGCGTTCGGCGACCGCGTGCAGGTGGACGGCGCCGGCGAACCGGCAGCGTTCCAGGGTCTGCCGCCAGGCCTCCTCGGCCTCCGTGCCGCGGCCGAGCAGTTCGAGGGCGTGGGCCTCGTTGATCATCGCGGAGAGGTGGAAGACGGCTAACGGGTGCTCGGCGAGCAGCGCCCGGGCCTCCCGGGCGCGCTGCAGCGCACGCGCCGGCTCGCCCGCGAGGCCGTAGAGGCCGGCGGTGTTGCTGAGCGCGTAGGGGGCGTGCTCGGCGTGGCCGTGCGCCTCCGCGAGGGCGATCGCCTGCTCGCCCAGCCGGACCGCCTCGGCCGGCTGCCCGCCGACGGCGACCTGGTG
>NZ_BAAAKJ010000124.1:3713-4738 GCF_039527695.1 Kitasatospora putterlickiae | reverse complement strand
AGGCCGGTCCGCAGGCAGGCCAGCCGGTCGGCGCGGCGCCCGACGCTGTAGTAGAGGCCGTCGGCGCGGTAGGCGAGCCGCCAGGCGCGGTCGGGGTCGCCACCCTCGGAGGCGGCGGCGACCAGGCCGCGGACGGTGGGCTCCTCGGTCTGGAACCAGTCCAGGATCGAGGGGATGGTGGGGAGTCGCGGGCCCGGGCCGGCACAGGTGCCGGCGCCGTTGCCGGGGGCGGGCTGGAGCAGGGCGGCGCCGTGGGCCACCGTCGTCAGGTAGTGGTCGGCCAGCGCGGCGGTGGCCGCGGTCCGCTCGGACGCGGGCCGCCCGTCGAGGAGTTCGGCGCCGTAGAGGCGGATCAGGTCGCAACGGCGGTAGCGGCCGGGGGAGATCTCGGTGAGCAGGTGGTGCGCGGCGAGCACGGCGAGCGCGTCGCCGGCCTCGGGNNNGCAGCGGGCCCGCCGCCGGGATGTCGGTCTCGGTGCCCGGGTGGACGGCCAGCAGGGCCAGCAGGTGGGCCGCCGTGTCGGGAATGTGACGGAGCGTCAGGTCGAAGGCGGCGCGCAGGCTGGTGGTTCCCCGGGTGTCCAGGGCGTGCAGCCTGGTGCGTTCGTCGGCGAGTTCGGGTACCAGGTCGGCGATCGCCCAGCCGGGGTGGGTGGCCAGGCGGGCGGCGGCGATCCGCAGGGCGAGCGGCAGCCTGCCGCAGAGTTCGGCCAGCCGTTCGGCGGCCTCCGGTTCGGCGGCCACCCGGGGGCGGCCGAGCAGTTGCTCCAGCAGGCGGTGGGCGGCCGGGCCGGGTAGCGGGCCGAGGCGCAGCACGACGGCGCCCTCGGTGACCACCAGGTCCTCCAGGGTGCGGCGGCTGGTGATCACGGTCGCGCAGCCGGGGCCGGCCGGCAGCAGGTCGGCGAGGTCCCCGGTGTCGCGGACGTCGTCCAGCACCACCAGGAGGCGGCGGTCGCGGCTGAGCGACCGGTAGAGCGCGGCGCGGGCCGGCTGGTCCTCGGGCAGGTCGGCGGCCAGGACGC
>NZ_BAAAKJ010000124.1:3195-3708 GCF_039527695.1 Kitasatospora putterlickiae | reverse complement strand
CGGCCGGAACGCCGAGGGCCTGGAGGAACCGGCCGAGCACGGCGGCCGGGTCGGCGGGGCGGCCGGGGCCGAAACCGTTGAGGTCGGCGAAGAGCCGCCCGTCCGGGTAGGCGGTGGCCGCGCCGTGCGCCCAGCGCAGGGCGGTGGCGGTCTTTCCGCTGCCGGCCGGGCCGACCAGGACGCCGATCCGGCCGGGGCCGCCGGGGTGTGCGCCACCCGGCAACTGCTCGCTGAGCCAGCCGAGTTCGACCGACCTGCCGACGAAACCGGCCGGTGGGCGGGGGAGCTGGTCGGCGACGCACGCGGGGGCGGGCGCCGGGCGGGGCGCGGTCCGGTCCTGCTGGGCCGGAACCCGGGCGGAGACGGCGACGGGCGGACGGGTCGCCGCCGGACGAGGGGTGGGCTTGCAGCTCGCGAAGGGGAACGGCGCGGCGGGCCGGACGGCCGGTGCGGCGGGTGCAGTCGGTACGGCGGCGTCAACGGAGGCGCGGACGGCGGAGCGCGGCCGCGCCG
>NZ_BAAAKJ010000124.1:2729-3146 GCF_039527695.1 Kitasatospora putterlickiae | reverse complement strand
CGGTTGCGCGGGACGGCCGGCACCCGCTCGATGACGTCCGGGACGTGCCGCGGTGACAGCGCCGACCGCAGCGCGCGGCCCGGCCCGACGCCGAGGTCCTCCGCGAGCCGCCGCCGGGTGCGGTGGTAGACGTCGACGGCGTCGCGGGCGCGCCCGGCCTGGTTCAGGCAGAGCACCAGCAGGGCGGCCACCTGCTCGTTCAGCGGATCGGACTCCAGCACCTGGTCGAGGCCGGACACCGCCTCCGCACCCCGGCCGAGCCGCAGCAGCCGTTCCGCCCGGGCCTCCAGGGCCACGGCCCGGTCGCGCCGCAGACGGTCGGCGAGCGCGTCCCTCAGGTCGGTGTCGGGCAGGCCGGCCAGGGCGGCGGGACCGTTCCACAGGTCGAGCGCCCGGCCCAGCAGCGCGGCCGCCGCG
>NZ_BAAAKJ010000124.1:1089-2709 GCF_039527695.1 Kitasatospora putterlickiae | reverse complement strand
GTCGCCGTCCGGGGACGCCTCGGCGGCGGCGCGGGCCACCAGCCGCTCGAACAGCGACGAGTCGACCGCGTCCGCCGGCCCGTCCAGCCGGTAGCCCGGCGGCCGGGTCGACAGGACGAGCTCGGAACCGGCGATCAGCTTCCGCAGCGCCGCTATGTGACCCTGCAGCGCGGCCCGGGCCTGCGCCGGGGGCTCGTCGCCCCACAGTAGTTCGAAGAACCGCCCGAGCGGGACGGTGCGGCCGAGTTCGAGCGCCAGCAGGGCCAGCGTGGCGCGCCGCTTGGCGGCGGCGGGCTCGACGGACCGACCGTCGGCGGCCCGGAGCTCCACCGGGCCCAGCAGCCGAACGAACACGGATCCTCCCTGGTGAGAGCAGGTGGACGAGGGCCTCCACCTTGTGCGGGGCGCAGTCTAACCACGCCGAAGGTGCGACTTGTGACGTTCAGTGAACGGACTTCCGGAGCGTGTATAGGACCGCCGGTGCGCCGCTCGCGCGGTGGCGGGCGGGTGGCGCGCCGTCATGGGGCATGGACCGCGCCAGGCGCGATCCGGTTGCGGCGCGGGCGGCCGGGACGCCGTCGGGTCGGTGTCTTCCGGGTGCAAACGAGAACCCCGGCCGGGCCGGGTGCGGGGCCGGGACCTGCGGCGCGGTCGGGCCCGGCGGTGCTCCCGGGTCGCGGGGGCGCTGCTCGGCCGGGCGGCGCGCGTGCCTGGAGGCCCGGGAGGTGTGCGCGATCGGGAGTGCGGCGCTGCCCGAACAGACATCCGGCGCGAAATCGCCGGGACCCGCGTACGGGGCCGGAAGGCCGCGCCCGGCCGAGGTCCGCCACTGATGGTCAACGGCCGGGTCGCGGTGTTCGGTTCACCGGGCGTCAACCGCCGGACGGCCCGCCGGGCGCCGGGCCGGGGAGCGGTGAACCCGGGCGCCTCGACGCCCGTCGACCAGGATGCGGGGCCGTGTCGGCGCCGCGTGCTTCGACCGCCGGGAAGGGCGATCATGCTGCGAATGAACGGGCCGCTGCGGATCACGGTCCTCGACAAGGACGCCTACTACGAGCAGCGCGCGGTGGCGCGGACCCCGTACGGCACCTTCGTGCTGGAGGGCCGGATCGGAGCCTCCCTGGACGTGCTGGCGGACGAGTGGGAGCTGGAGCTGCAGCACTGCGCCCCCGGCGTCGGCTGGCGGCCCAACATCCGGGTGGTGCCGTACCCGTGGCAGACCTCGGCCGGCGGGCTGCGCAGCCGGATCGTGCGCAGCAAGGACTGCGACTGGCCGAACGGCGATCCGACCGAACGCAACTTCATCCTGCGCCTGTCCGCGACGGTGGCGGAGCGCCCGGGCGAGGCGGCGTCCCCCGCGGAGGGCCTGGGCCCGGCGGTGCGTGGAGGGCTGCGCACCAGCTCCGGCGACGGGTTCGGCGCGGTGCGGCGCACTCCGGCGGTTCCGGCGAGTCCCGCGGTTCCGGCGGTCTCGGGGAGTCCTGCGGTTCCTGCGGTCCCGGTGGGTCCGTCGGTCCCGGCGGTGCACGGGTCCTACGAGAGCGCCGCCCGGCCCGAGCCCGCCCGGCCGGCCATGGGCCGGGTGCTGCCGGCGGAGTCGACGGCCACCGCCGCCTGGGC
>NZ_BAAAKJ010000124.1:0-1074 GCF_039527695.1 Kitasatospora putterlickiae | reverse complement strand
CGGTCAACCGCGTCGCGCGCCCCGGCCAACGCCGGTCGGGGCGCGCGACGCGTTTCGCATCGCTGTCACTCGTCAGGGTCAGGGTCCGGGGCCGGGTCCGGACCGGGCTCGGGGGCCGGCTCGGGCTCGTCGAACTCGACGCCCGGGGTGAGGTGGAAGCGGGTCGGGGTGCCGGACCGGGGGCGTTCGGCGGTCGGCATGGCGGCGCGGCGTTCCAGCCAGGCGCGCAGGCGGGTGAGGGCGTTGCGGTTGCGTTCGGACGGGTCGCCGCCGGACTCGCGGAGGAGCACGCAGGCGGGGCGGTCGCCGTCGGCCGGGACCAGGCCGACGACGGTGAACGCGGTTCCCGGGGGGAAGACGGCCTGGGCGGGGCCGTCGGTGGCGTCGAAGACGGAGGTGCGCCGGCCGGTGGCCGACCAGATGAGGAATTCGACGGAGCAGCCCGGGAGTTCGGAGCCCGGGGCGGTCAGGCCGGACAGCGGCGCGGGTTCGCGGAACTGGCGGCCGGTGGGGTAGTGGGACAGCACCGCTTCCGGGTCCAGGCCGGGGCCGGCGCCGAGCAGGACCGCGCCGTGGTGGCTCGGGAGGCGGCGCAGGCCGGCGCCGAGGCCGTGCAGGAACGGTCGCAGGGCGGGGTCGGCGGACCGTGCGGCGGCCACCAGGGCGGCGCGGGTGACGGGGACGCCGGTGTCGGAGTGGTGGAGCAGGACGGCGGCGAGGTCGGGCTTGAAGTCGTCCTGGGAGGTGGAGCGCAGGCCCGGGAGCCGGGTGGCGAGCTGTTCCAGGCGCCCGGTGTAGCGGTGGTAGTGCTCACCGAGCAGGGTGCGGACGGCGTCGCGTTCGGCGGGGCTGGTCGCGGTCACCGGGGCCGGGCAGTCGTCCGGGCCGAAGGCGCGGGCCGACGAGGAGGGCGCGGGCGGGGGAGGGAGCGGTTCGGAGGCTTCGGCGGGTTCGACGGGCCGAGCGGGTTCGGCGGGCTCAACGGGTTCGACGAGACCGGCGGCCTCACCGTGCTCAGGAGCCGCAGGAGCCGCAGGAGCCGCAGGAGCCGCAGGAGCCGCAGGAGCCGCAGGA
>NZ_BAAAKJ010000123.1:0-1600 GCF_039527695.1 Kitasatospora putterlickiae | reverse complement strand
AACCCGCCGTCGCCACGCCGCCGTCGCTGCCGCCACGACGGCCGGTCAGGTCGCATGGAGCGCCCGGTCCAGGGCGCCGGCCAGCGCCTCAAGCACGGCCGTGCTGGTCGCCACCTTGTACAGCCCGGCCGCCAGGGCGCACGCGCCCAGCGTGCCGACCGCGTACTCCGCGGTCGTCATCCCCGCGTCCGAGCCGCCACGGTCACGGATCCGTCGCCCGATCGCGGGCCGGAGCGCGGGCCGGACCCGGCGGGTGGCCCCGGAAGCGACGACGGCCGCGGACTTGATCGTCACGTTCATGGTTTTCCTCCTTGCATCGGTTCGGTTTGGTGTTCGATTCGGTCTTCGGTGCTCGGTGCTCGTCACATCGCGTGTGAGAAGCGGCTGGTGAGCCCCATGACCACCGGGGCGACACCGACCAGGACGAACGCCGGCAGGAAGCACAGCCCGAGCGGCGCCGTCGCGAGCACCCCGGCCCGGCGGACCCGGGTGTGCGCCATCCGGACGGCCTCCGCCCGCCGACCGCTCGCGAGCCCGGAGAGCGCCGCCGACGCCGGAGCACCGCTCAGGCTCGTCCGGACCAGGCACCGGGCCAGCGGTGCCAGTGGCGGATGCTCCTCGCCGAGCCGGCGCCAGCAGTCCTCCGGCGGTGAGCCCAGGGCGAGTTCGGCCGCCGTCGACAGCAGCCGCGGACCCATGGGGGCGTCCACGCTCGCGCCGACCGCCGCCACGGCCGCCGCCGGCGAGGCCGCCGATGCGAGACAGGCCGCCAACAGCTCGGCCGTGAGCGGCAGCTGCCGCACCAGCCGCTCCTCCTCCAGCACGGCGCGCCGCTCCGCGGGGGACCTCGCCCGGGGCATCCAGCGGTGCAGCCCGACCGCCAGCAGGCCGCCCACCAGAAGGCCTCCTGGTCCGCCGAGGAAGGCCGCCGCCCCGAGCCCGGCCGCCACCGCCGTCGCCGCCCGCCGAACCCACCCGGGCAGGACGGGACTGCCCCGTGCCGCCGGCCACCGATCGGCCGGCCACAGCCGGACCTGGTCCCCCGTGCCCAGCAGCACCTCGGCTCTCCGCCGCGCCCGCCACCCGTGCCGGGCCTGACCGCCGGCCGCCGCGACCAGCAGCGCCCCCAGGCCGGCCGACGCCTCCGACCAGGTCATCCGCACCCCACCTCCCGGCGGAACGCGTCACTCGGCCGACCGGGCCGGGCGCGGATGCGGCTGATCCCGCACCTCCACTCCTCCGGGCGCGGCTCGGCCTTCCGCACCGGGGCGCAGCCCAGGGCGCCCTCGGCGGCCGCCCGGACGATGCGGCCCGTCCAGAGCAGGCCCAGCGCCTCCAAGGCGGTGCCCGCCGCCAGGGCGGCCAGCCCGCCGGGCGTGTGGAGCAGCACCTCCAGCGGTCCGGCCCCGAGGCCCGCGCCCAGCAGCAGTCCGGCGAGCGGCAGGGCCGCCAGTACCGCGATCGTGGTGCGCGGCGCCGCCAGCTCGGCGCCGATCTCCTCCGCCAGGGCGCGCTCGACGCGCAGGGCTTCGGCCACCCCGTCCAACCCGGCCGCCAGTCCCGACCCGCCGGTGGCGGCGACCTCCCAGCAGGCGGCGAC
>NZ_BAAAKJ010000122.1:112313-113246 GCF_039527695.1 Kitasatospora putterlickiae | reverse complement strand
CGGGGAGGATGGTGGCGGCGAGTGCGCCGATGAGGGTCGCGGCGAGGGCGACCCGGCGCCGGGCGGTCGTCATGGCGTGGACACTACATTCGCGCACCGGTGCTTCACCAGAGTGCCGCACCGCCGCCACGGACGGTGACCGCGAGAGGCGGCCGACCACCGGAGACCCGCAGCGGAACGGCCCCCGACTCCCCTGGCGGGTCACGCCCCGTAGCGGTTTACTGGGAGTGAGCAGGGCAGGAGACGGAGGCCCGGCGATGGAATGTCCCCACCCACCCGGATTCCACGCTGAGGTCCGCGCACAGTACGCGGCCGCCGGAGCCGAAACGGCCCGGCTGCTGCGCGCGGTGTCCGAGGACCTCTGGACAGCGCCCACCCCGTGCCGCGACTGGGATGTGCGCGCGCTGGTGAACCACGTGGCGGCGCAGCACCTGTGGGTGTGCCAGGCGGTCGCCGGCTACACCCCGGAGCAGATCGGCCACCGCTTCGAGGGCGACGTACTCGGCCGCAACCCGCTGGGCGTCTGGGCGATGGCCGTGCGCAGCGCCTCGCGCGCGCTCAACCGCCCCGGCGCGCCGGACCTCCTGGTGCACCTGCCGTACGGCCTGCGGGACGCGGGCGGGTACGCCCGGGAGCTGACGGCCGAGACCGTCGTGCACGGCTGGGACCTCTCCCGGGCGCTGGGCGAGCACGGCCGGATGCCGCCCGGCGCCGCCCGGTACGCGCTCGCCGAGTTCCGCGGCTACCGCGACCTGGCCGGTACCGGCCGCTTCGACCCGCCGCGCACCGCGCCGCCGGGTGCCGACGCCGAGGACCTGCTGCTCGCGATCACCGGCCGCGACCCGGCCTGGTCCACCGACCGGATCTGACCCCGGCCGACCGGATCCACCCCTGGCCCCGGCACTGGCCCACCGACCGGACCCGGCCCGCGGC
>NZ_BAAAKJ010000122.1:84587-112216 GCF_039527695.1 Kitasatospora putterlickiae | reverse complement strand
CCAGGAGAGCACCAGGTCGAGCCGGTCGCCGCCGACGGGACGCGACGCACCCACGCGCCCGGCCACCCCGGCCACTCCAGCCGCGCCGGGCGGCACGGTTGACGTCCGATTCACGCCAGCCCGGCACCCCGTCGCTTTGGTGGACTTCGGGGCGTCGATCACCCCCCCGTGCCCGGACAGGAGCACCACCATGCCCGATACCGCCCGCCGCGCCCCCTCGCGCCCCGTGCCCGGGCCCTTACCCCGGCCCCGGCCCCGGACCCGGACCGGCGGGTGGCCCGCCGTACTCGCCGTCACCGCGGGCGTCTTCGCCATCGTCACCACCGAGATCCTGCCCGTCGGCCTGCTCACCCCGATCGGCGACACCTTCCGGATCTCCGACGGCACCGCCGGGCTGACGATGACCCTGCCCGGCCTGGTCGCCGCCGTGGCCGCGCCCGCCGTCACGGTCGCGACCCGCCGCGCCGACCGCCGCACCATGCTCTGCGCCCTGCTGCTGCTCCTGGCGTTCGCCGACCTGCTGAACGCCTTCGCCCCCGCGTACTGGGCGGTACTGCTGGCCCGGGTCGCCCTCGGCCTGGTGATCGGCGCCTTCTGGTCGATCGGTTCCGGACTGGCCCCGCGCCTCGTCCCGGCGGGCCGGCAGGCCCGCGCCAACACCCTGATCTTCACCGCCGTCCCGCTCGGTTCGGTGCTCGGCGTCCCGGCCGGTGTGCTGATCGGCTCGCTCGCCGGCTGGCGCGCGGCCTTCGCCGCGATGGGCGTGCTCACCCTGCTGGTCCTGGCCGCCCTGCTGGTCTGCCTGCCACCACTGCCCCCGCCCGCCACCACCACCGGCCTCGGCGTCCTGCGCGGGCTGCTCGCCGGCCGGGGCACCCGCACCGGTCTCGCGACGACCTTCCTGATCGTCCTCGCCCACTTCGGCGGCTACACCTACGTCACGCCGTTCCTGACCGAGGTCACCCACGCCGGGCCGGGCCTGATCAGCGGCCTGCTGCTCGCCTACGGCGCCGCCGGTCTGCTGGGCAACCTGCTCGCCGGACAGCGCGCCGCCCGCGCGTTGCGCCCGGTGTTCACGGCGGCCGCCGCGCTGCTCGCCGCCGCCACCCTGCTGCTGCCCGTCGTCGGCACCACCGGCCCCGGCGCCGGTGCGCTGCTGCTGCTCTGGGGCGTCGCCTACGGCGCCGTCCCGGTCTGCTCGCTCAGCTGGTTCCTCACCGCCGCACCGCACGCCCCGGAGGCCGCGGGCGTGCTGTTCACCTCCTCCTTCCAGGCCACCATCGGGATCGCCTCGCTGGTCGGCGGCGCCGTCGTCGACCGCACCGCCCCCACCACCGTGCTGCTCCTGGCCGGTGTCACCGCCCTGTGCGCCGCCGCCCTCGCCGCCGCTACGGCACCGCGATGATCACGCCGGTGGGCAGCAGGGTCAGCGCGACGCTCAGCGACCAGTACCCCCGCCCCCGGCCGGACCGGCGGCGCAGCCCGTCGTTCGCCAGCCACCACAGCGCCGTGAAGGCGAGCACCAGCGGGCCCGCGAGCACCAGCCACGGCAGCGGGCCGTCGTTCTCCGTCGGCTCCCCCACCGTCCAGCCCAGCGCCTTCAGCGGCCAGTTGACGGCGAAGTACCAGAGCAGCCAGACCGGCACCACGGCCGGCACCCCGAGCAGCAGATTCACGACCGCGGCGCGCGGCGGGTACGTTCGCATCCGGCCAGTATTCCCGGCGCCGCGCGGAGCGCCGGCACGGCCCCGGGCCACCTACCTGGAGCAGAACCCGGCGGTCCGTCATCCCTCGGGTGCTCCCCCGGTGTCGGTGGTCCCTGGCACGATGCCCTCATGCTCGCCACCCGTCCAGACCGGCACCCCGACCGCGCCCCGGCCCTCCCCGACCTGCGGGGGGACTTCGAGGTGCACCTCACCGTGCGGCCGGGCGCCGCCGAGGCGCTGGCCGCCTGGGCGGCCGACCACGGCCTGAAGTTCACCCACATCCTGCTGGCCCGTGGCACGGCGCCCTCGCAGCCGATGCTCACCCTGCGCGCCGACGGCCCGTTGGAGGAGGTCGCCGCGACGACGGCCCGGACGGCGGAGCGGCTGGCCGGGGCGGGGTTCGCCGTGCTGCGCACCAAGATCGAGGCCACCCCGTGGGCCCACGGCGTCCCGGCCTCGGACGGGGACGCCGCCGCGCACGGGCCGGCCCGCTACTTCGAGCACCACGTCAAACTGCTGGTGCCCGGGCCCGCCCCGGCGGCCAGCCTCGCCGCTCTCGCCGACCTCGCCGACCTCGCCGTCCGGCACGGCGCCCACCTGTCGCACAACCCGCGCCGGGTACGCGAGGACGGCCACCGCGAGTGGTTCGTCACCCAGCGCTGCCGCCGGGTCGGCCTGACCACCGCCGGACACCGGCTGGACGCACTACTCGGCGACCTCACCGCCGACGGCCATCAGGTCGTCTCCGTGGAACGCGAGTTCGTCGCCGTGGACAGCGACGAGACGCTGGACGCGGGATGGCTGACCGAGCACGACCGCACCGCACGAGGAGAGACCCGATGACCAAGGAACAGCCCCTCACCTGGGAAGGCCTCGACTACGGGCCGTGGGAGGGCCTCTCCCTGCCCGGGCGGCCCCCGTCGGAGGACGTCCGGGAGGAGCGGGACCTGCCCCGGTCGATCGTGCCGATCGACGACGAGGCGGTCCGTCAGCAGCCGGTCTTCGACCCCGCGCTCGCCGGCTACACCCGGGCCCTGCGGCCCAGCGAACCCCTCTTCGACGACCCGCGGCTCGCCGAGCGCTGGCTCACCGCCCGGCGCGAGGCGCTGAACACCGTGCTGTCCGCCGTCGCCGCCTCGCCGTGGGCGGAGCATCTCGTGCTGCGCGGCAGCGTCCTGCTGCGCGCCTGGTACGGCGAAGAGGCCCGGGAGCCGGGCGACCTGGACTTCGTGGTGCGGCCGGCGGACTGGCCACTGGAGGACCCGCGCACCGACCGGATGCTCACCGGCCTCGCCGCCGACGCCGAGGCGCTCTCCGGCGAGGCGTCCGCCGAGGGGGTCCGGCTGCACGCCGACCGGGCCGTGGACGACGACATCTGGACCTACGGCCGGGTCCCCGGACGCCGGCTGGTGCTGCCGTGGACGGCCCCGGACCTGCCCGGCGGCACCGTCCAGCTGGACTTCGTCTTCACCGAGCCCCTCCCCGCCCCGCCCGAGCCCTGCGAACTCCCGGGCGTGCGCGGCCCGCTGCTCGCCGCGACGCGGCAGCTCTCGCTGGCCTGGAAGCTCCTCTGGCTGGTCTCCGACAGCCACCCGCAGGGCAAGGACCTCTACGACGCGCTCCTGCTCTCGCGCACCACCGAGGTGCCCTACGCCCTGCTGCGCGAGGTGTTCACCCGCTCCGAGGAGAACTACGCCCGGTGGCCGGTGCTCGCCAGGGACATCACCGGACTCGACGTGGACTGGGACGAGTTCGCCAAGGACCACCCCGACTTCGCCGAACCGGTCGAGGAGTACCCGGCCCGCCTGCTGGCCGGACTCGCCGCCACCTTCGGCGACCGCGGCGAGTACGCCCTGCGCGCGGAGTGGCTGGCGCCGCTCATCGAGGACCTGCGCGAGGTGCTGGCCCACGAGGGCATGGCCGCGGTCCAGCGGTGGATCACCGGCCACCACATGCCCCCGTCCAACGCCCTGGTGGTCCTCCGCGAACTCCTGGACGGCGACCTCACCGCCGCCCGCCGAACCCTGGGCGACCACGGCCACCCGAACCGGCACCTCCAGAACCTCGCGGAGGTCGCCGACCAGTACGCCGCCGAGCTGGCCAACGGGTAGCCGGGCAGCCGCCGGGGTCGCCACCTGGGGGAATGACGCTTCGCGACCCCGCAAAGGTCACCGGCCCAGGGGTCGCCCCTCAACCTCGACGGTGGCACCGGTCGGGGTGCCGCCCGGGGACGACGGCGAGTGCGTCCGCGAGGGCCAGGCAGTCGGCGGGGCGACAGATGCCCGGTCCGGCGACCATCACGGTGCCGGCCACCATGCCGAGCGAGACGACTCCTACGCCGCCGGCCTCACCCTCATCGCCGGCCACGCACAACGCACCGTGCCCTCTCCGGAAGCTTCCGGAGAGGGCACGGCTGGTTCAGCGGGTCAGGCCGAGTACTTGACGACACCGCCCGATGGCGCCGATCCGGCGTGCCGGGAGCCCCGGCCGGTACTCCTTTCGACCGGGGCCCGTTCCGTCGGTCACCTGGCCGGCCGCCCTAGGACGGCTCAGCCGGGAAACCCGAACGAGGTGTAGATCCTCCACAGCTCACAGCGCCCGGTAGAACCCACCACTCGCCCGATGAGCGAGGGGGGTGGCACAGCGGCGGCGACCCGTTCGACGACCTCGGCCGTCGTGGCCGGGACCTCGCCGGGGTCTCCCGGCCAGATGACCGGCCGGCCCTCCCCCGCACCGAACCCCCGCTCCAGGACGAGCGCGTCGTCCGCCGCAACCTCCGAGAAGGCGTAGAGGCACTGGTCCACGTCGTCCGGATCGAATCGCGTGGCCAGCGTCCGGAAGTACCACCACAGCCCTTCCCGGGTCTCCATCCGGGCGAAGCCCTCCCGGGGACCGTCGTGCCAGTCGAAGATCGCGACCGCCTTCATCACGGCGGAACCCTCGTCCGAGGTCATCGCTTCTTCCTTCCGAACGCCCGGTTGAACGCCCCCTGGGCCTCTGCCTGGACAGGCTTCGGAAGGACGACTGTGTGGTGCATCTTGTCGGCCTTCGTCGGTGTGTAGCGCAGCTCGAAGTGTGCCACGATCGCACCCTTCGTGGCTGTCGAGGCGTCCGCGGGATTCCTCGACAGAGCCTCGTTGGACTCCGGCACGGTCACCGAGACCCCGTAGGGCAGGCGACCGGTCGCCTCCGCTTCACTGGCCATGCGCTCCAGCCGGCCCGTGCTTTCCCAGCTCGTTCCCCGGCGCACGAAGACGTCCTCCAGCGAGCAGGTGCAGGGCAGGTTCTGCCCGGGCTTGCCGTCCCCGCAGTTGTGGACGAGGACCGCGACGTCGCCGATCACCACGAAGTACGCGTGAGTCCGCTCCACGGTCAGGTCGTACGTACGCTCGTGATCGGTGAAGGGGGTCACCCCCGTCACCACGACGGACCTGCCGTCCGTGGTGCGAAGGCTCGCCCCGGGCTCAAGAGCGGCCGCCTCCACCCAACGTTCCTGCGAGGCGCTCCAGAACGGGTGGTTCTCGGTCGAGGTCAGTTCCTCCGTGCGGTCACCGTCGGCGACGGCGATCCTGACGAACGCCTTGTCGCTCTCGGTGGTGATGACCTCGGTCACCGGCGCCGAGGTCGTCGCCTCTCCGTCCCCGTCCCCGGAGAGCACCTTGTCGCCTGGCTGGACCTCGGAGATCTTCTTCCGGGAGCCATCGGCCATGACCACCTCGGTGTCAGCCGGGAAGCTGTGGCACACCCCCAGGCTCCAGCCGCCTCCGAGGTCGACGGACATCTGGTTGGGCATCGGCGCCCCGGTCTTCCCGGCACCCTGGAAGCCGTACGTCAGGCCCTCGGGCTCGTAGTAGACCCCCTTGTTGCCGTCACCGCAGGCCGACTTGAAGGCACATGCGTTGATCATGACGCCCGCACCGTGCGTGGGCGGCGCGCCGAAGAACGTGGGCCCGACGACGTCCACCGCCCACAGGCCCTCGATCATGTCCTCGATGTCCCTGTTGCAGGCCGGCCCGATGGCCTTGCACGCCGCGGCCAGGGCCGCGACGTCATCCTTCGCGGTCATGTACTCCGGGTGGGGAATCTTGGCGACGGCCGCGTGGTACGCCTTGGTGAACTTCTGGACGATGCCCGATCCGTCGTCCTGGATCGACAGACTGCTGTTGATCGCGACGTACTTCGGTCCCTCGTCGTCGCTCCCGCCGTTGTCCTCACCGCCGCTGCTTCCGGTGCTGACCCCGCTGCCCCCGCCCCCGCCGCCGTTGCCGGTGTCGGTGCCGGTGCCGGCGGCCTTGGCCGCCTTCTCGTCCTCCTCCTTCTGGGTCGCCTCGGCGCAGGCCTGGGTGGCGCACCAGCTGCCGTAAAGACCGCTGGGGTCGCTGGTGTTGACCGGGTCGTTGTAGGAGTAGGCGTAAGCGTTCCACTGACTCGGGTTCGCCGGGTCGAGGACGGGGTCGGGGCTGATGAAGCGGCCCGTCGCCGGGTCGTACTGCCGTGCTCCGAGGCTGGTGAGACCGGTGGTCTCGTCCTTCAGACCGCCGACGAAGCCCTTGGTTCCGGCCCACGAGGAGGCCGCGGGCTGGCTGCCGCGCGGGTTGCCGAAGGGGTCGGTGGGCCGCCGGGTCACGGTCATGGCCGTGTCGGTGCCGATCTGCAGGCCGTTGGTGCCGTGCGGGTCGGCTGCCTGGATCACCACAGTGCCACCACCGACGGGGGCGGTGACGCGGGTGAAGGTCAGCCCTCCGCCACCGTCAAGCGTCCGGGTGTTGGTGGTGGCCTGGGTGGCCGTGTCCAGGGTCAGCTCATCGGTGCCGACCACGAGCGTGGTCTTGCCGGGGCTGTGCCGGACCAGCTGGTTGCCGTCCGCGTCGTAGACGTAGCCGGTGTTGCCGGCCGTTCCGGTCTTGCTGACCGTGGTCGGCTTGCCCTCGGCGTTCCAGGCCAGGTTGGTGGTGCCGGAGGTGTCGGTGATCGCGGTGGTGTTGCCGACCGCGTCGTACTGGTAGCGGGTGGTCTTGCTCCCGGCCGGACCGTTGGTGACCGAGCTCAGCAGCGCGTGCGGCCCACCCGTGCCGCCGCCGGTGTTGGGGGCGGTGGTCGGGGTGTTGCGGGTTCCGGCGGCGCCGAACACCGAGGTCGTGGTGGTGTCGTTGAGGACGTTGCCGGTGATGTCGTGCTGGACCAGGCCGGTGCGGTTGCCCGCGGCGTCGTAGCTGTAGGTGTTCCAGTACGGCGCCGGGCCGCCGACGGTGCGCCCACCCGGGGTGACCGCCGCCGGGCCGTTGGCGTTGTCGCAGCCGCCCACGCCGGGGACGCTGGTCGAGCTGCCGGTGCCGTGCTTCTCGCCGTTGGAGTCGGTCCAGTCGGCGGTGGTGTGGGTGCCGCCGGTGTCCGTCCAGGCGTTGGTCAGCCGGCCGATGCCGTCGTAGGTGAAGCACTGCAGGTCGCGGTCGCGGGCCTCCTGGAGGTTGGTCACCGAGGTGATCCGACCGGCTTGGGTGTAGGTGTAGCTGGTCTGGTCGGCCGACACCGTGCCGTTCTGCCGGTCGACGAAGGAGTTGACGACCCGTCCGGTGGCCCAGTCGTACTGCAGGGTGGAGACCACCTGGGTGCCGTAGGAGCCGACGGTGGTGCGCACCGGCCGGGAGGCGGCGTCGTAGACGACCGCGGCCACCACGGACTTCTTGAGGCTCTTGCTGGAGACCAGCAGCCCGTTGTCGTTGTAGGTGTAGCCGATGGTCTCCGACGGGAGTCCGCCGGCGGCCGGCAGCGTCAGGGTGTCCACCAGCCCGAGGACGGGATCGTAGGTGGCCGAGGTGCTGTAGGTGCCGGCCAGGGCGCCTTCGACGGAGGGAATGGTCACGGCCGAACCGGTCGGCCGGTAGGCGATGTCGTAGCCGGTGACCGCGTTGACGTACGCCGCACCGCTGGCACCGCCCACGTACCGGGTGGAGGAGGTGGGCTTGCCCTTGGCCAGCGTGTCGTACGTCCAGGACGTGAGCAGGTTCGCCGGGGCCACGCTTCCGTTGTACTGGCCGGTCCTGCGGCCGATCAGGTCGTAGGTGTAGGCGAGCGTGTTGCCCTTGCCGTCGACGGTGTGGTCGACCCGGGAGTTGGCGTCGTAGTAGGTCCGGGAGGTCCCGGCGTCCGGGTCGGTGAGCGAGGTCTGTCGACCCAGCAGGTCGTGGGTGTAGGCCCAGGTGTTCCCGGAGGAGTCGGTGTGCGTGGCCTGCTGGCCGAGCGCGTTGTAGGTGTAGGTGCTGATGTCGGCGTCGGCCGGGTTGCCGGTCGGCGTCGCGGTGCGGTACTGCCAGGCCGCGACGGTGTGCCCACGGGCGTCGGTGATCGTGGTCGTCGGCGAGGCGCCGGCCGGCGGGGTCACGTCCACCCGGTCGGCACCGGGGTAGGCGCTGGTGGTCGCCCACTGCAGGTTGGCGTTGGAACGGAACTCGGCGCGGACCGGGCGGCCGAGGCCGTCGTAGGACGTCCAGGTCTGCGCCGGCACCTGTGAGTCCTGCGGCAGGTACAGCGCGGTGCTGGGCGCGGTGCTGGCCTCGTAGTAGGGCGCGGAGGTCTTGATCACCCAGCCGTGCGAGTCGTACACCGTGTCGGAGATCAGCCGACCGGTGGCCCGGGCGTCACTGGTCTGCTGGACCTGCCGGGCACGGCCGAGGCCGTCGAAGAGCTCGCGCCGGCCCGAGTAGGTGCCGCCACTGCGCTGAAGCCACTCGCTGGTGATCACCGAGGGGCCGGTCGTGCCGTTGACGGCATAGCTGAACCTCTGGTTGGGCAGCTCGTCCAGGCCGCGCCCGGGCGCCCACACGGCGGTGCGGCGGCCGAGGCCGTCGTACTGCTGCGTGGTGGTTCGCTGGTTGGCGTCGGTCTCGTCGAGCGCCTGGCCCCGGCCGGGCTCCTGGTTGACCACGACCTTCCAATCGGCGCCGAGCGGGCCGGTGGTGGTCACGGTGGTCGGGAACACTCCGGTGGCCGGGCTGCGCGTGGTACTGGTGACGGCCGGCGTGAGCGTGGCGCCGCTCAACTGCGCGCCGTTGCCGTCGTACGTCGACCCGTCCGGAGTGGCGGTGGTGACGGTGCGGCCGTAGGCGTCGTAGGTGGTGCCGCCACCGTGGGTGTAGACCGGGTTCCCGGCCGCGTCGTAGTGGTCGAGCACCTGGACACTGGTGGCGTCGCCGGTGGTGCCGGCCTGCTTGAACGGCCGCCCGTCGTACAGCGTCCGGCTGCCGCCGACGGTGTTCGCGGCGGTCGCCGCAGTGCCGCACGAACCCTGAACGGTGATCCGCTCGGCCGGCAGGATCATCAGCAGCGGGTTGTCGGAGGCCGCGTACGTGATCGTGGTGCACAGCTCCGGGATGGCGGCGGTGCCGTCACCCTTGTCCGCTGTGTGCAGCACCCGGTTGCCGTGCTCCGGGTCGGTAGTGGTGACCGATGTGGTGGTGCGCCAGCCGCCGTCCGCCAGCTTGACCTTGCTGACCTCGGTGACCTCGGAGTCCGGGTACCGGGCGTAGATCTTCGGCGCGCCGGCGCTCTGGGTCTGGGTCGCGGTCTCCTTCTGGCCGGAGCGCAGGCTCCCGGCTACGGACTGTACGACGCCGCCCGCCTGGTCGAAGACCTCGGTCGCCACGGCGGTTCCCGCCAGCCAGTCGCTGTCCTTGACGGCCGGGCCGCCGAGCGGGCTGGCGACGTCCACAGTGCGCTGGCTGCCGTCAGCCTTGTAGTCGCCGTCCATGCCTCGCAGGTAGGTGACCTTCTGCTGGCTCTTCGGGGCCTCTCCCGGGAAGGCACTGCCGGTGGTCGTGGTGACCGCCTGGTAGCCGCGGAAGTAGTCCCAGGTGCGGGCCTTCGCGTCGGTGAACTCGGCGTCGTCCCGGTGCCAGGCGGCGTCGCCGTGGTAGGTGTACTCGGTGGTGCGGGTGACCGAGGGGCTGGTGACCAGGTCCTGCTCGGTCACCGTCCTGACCATCGGCTTGTTGAACCAGTCGTTGACCGGGTACACCTCGGTCTGGCCCGGCTGCGGGGTCCGGCCCGGCGGGTACCAGTTGACCGGCATGCAGGCCATGGTGTTGCCGTCGGCGGAGGCCGGCATGTGGTTGTTGACCCGCGAGCACACGGGGTCGGTGTAGAGGACGTTGATCCGGCCGCCGGTCTCGGTGGTGATCTCCTTGATGCGCGGGCGCATGAAGCTCGGCGAGGCCGGCACCAGGCCGTCGACCCGGTTCGGGATCATCTTGTACGCGAAGGTGACGGCGGGCAGCGGCGTCGCGGCGCGGCCGTTGGTGCCGGTGCGGGTGATGGAGTCCAGCCACAGCGTGCGCTTGGTGCCGTCCCCGGGGTCGACCAGGGACTGGCCGAGCGCCCAGCTGTCCACGGTGACCGGGCCGGAGCCGGTCGCCACCTGCGTGGTGATGGAGGTGAGCCGCTTGGTGGAGAAGAAGGTCGGCCCGTAGTTGGTGCAGGTGCCCGAGGAGGCGCAGACCTGGTCGAGCGGGACGTCCGGCCAGTAGTCCGCGTTGGCGGTGGTGCGCTGGCTCTCGGCGCAGGTGATCGCACCGCCGGGGTTGCAGCGCTCGGCCGTGGCGTCGAACGTCACCAGGGCGCCCGGGGTGAGCGTGCCCTTGGCGGCCTTCTGCTCGTCGTAGCGCTGGTTGTAGGCGATCTGGGTCAGCGTGGTGGCGCGCTCGTAGGAGGTGAGGGTGCCGTTGCCGTTGTTCTGCCCGCCGCCGAGGCTGTAGTGGTTGGTCTCGGGCGCGTAGCGGTAGGTGATCAGGTTCTTGTGCGGGTCGACGACGAAGTCGAGCTGCCAGCGGTACGCCATCTGGCACCAGGAGCCCTTGCCGGTGGACGCGCTGTAGCAGGGGTCGCCCGGGTTGGGCGAGTAGACCGGGCTGGTCAGCACGGACTGGGCGGCCGGGTCGGTGGCGTCGCCGCCGGGCAGGTGGTTGCTGCCGAAGTAGTACTCGGTGCCGTCCGGGGTGGTGATCCGCCAGTACTCGGTGTCCTTGTACTCGCGCTCGCCGGCCGCGCGCGGGGCGCCGGTGAGCTGCTCGACCTTGGAGCCGTCGTCGCTCTGCAGGTGCCAGACGCCGGTGGTGTCGTCGCGGACCAGGGCGCCGGAGCGGCCGGCCAGCGAGAGCGTGGCGTTCTGCCCGCCCCAGCAGCGGTCACCGGAGTCCTTGATGCCCTGGTCGCCGCCCTTGTCGCAGGTGCGGTAGGAGCGCTCGATGAAGCCGGGCTCGTACGACCAGCCGTCACCGATCCACGAGGACTGGGAGTTGGTCGCCGACGTCCGGCCGTCAACCGCCGAGGAGTTGTAGTCGAGCACCACGGACGGTGCCAGGCCGCCGAGGGTCGGCGGAAGCTGGACCGTGTAGTTGTAGGTGAAGCTGCCGACGTTCGAGCCGGCGCTCCACTCCATCGACGGTGCCAGCGCCGTCGCCGCGTAGCTGCCTCCGGCCCCGGACGAGGTCGGCTCGGCGGACAGCACCATCGGAGCCGCCGCCACGGCCGTCTTCGCCGACGAGGTGGCACCGGCGGACGGCAGGACCACGTCGGCCGAGAGCCTGCCGCTCGCGTCGACGGTGGACTCCACCGGCGCCTTGGTCCGGCACTCCTCCCGCTCGGGGGTCGTCAGCGCGCAGGCCGGCAGGGCGACCAGACGCGCCCGGTCCGCCCAGCCGCCGGCCTCAAGGCCCTTCAGGTCCAGCGAGACGCGCGCCCGCCGCCCCTCGGCGGACGGTGTGGCGTCCGCGTCGGTCAGCGCGACCAGCGCGCTGCCCGCCCCGGCCGCCTTGCCCTTGGCGGTGTCCGTCACCTCGACGGACACCGCGGTGGCCTGCGGCGCGCCTGCCTCGCGAGCCGAAGCCGACGCCGACGCCGAAGCCCCCACCGCAGCCCCCGCCGCCGCGCCGTCGCCGACGGGCGCGAGCAGGACCGGCAGGGTGCCCGCCCGGGTCGGCCCGGCACCGCCCGAGGCCGGGGAGATCCCGCCGGTCGCGGCCCGGGCGGCCTTGGCCTCCGCCCCGTCGACGCCCAGCTGAACGGTGGCCTTGCCGGGCACCACGGGCGCCGCCACGATCGGCGTCCAGGTCTGCGGGCGCGCCGCCGACGCCGCGCCCTTGCCGTCCGGCCGGTGGTCGCGGCCCGGCACCGACGGGGTGTCAGCACCGAGCGGGGTCTGCGCCGGGGACCAGATCAGGTCCTCCGACGGTGGTGGTGCCGCCCAGGCCACACTGGGCGGCACCACCACACCGGTCAAGGTCAAGGCGAGCAGGGCGGCCAGGCCCGGCGACCGGCGCCTGCCCGTTCTCCCGGCCCGCCCCAAGGCATGCCAAAGTTCCACGTCAGTCCCCTCCGTAAAACGGCATGACGCGTCATCAGGGGTCCGACGCGTCCTGTCCGCGCATAGATCGGGCACGGACGCTAGTGATCACCGGTCAGGCCCCGCCACCACGAAACGGACGAATCAGAATTGGTTTACACCTTTGTTACCGAGGCTCGTGTGGCCAATGGGACATGTGCGAACAAAGTGCCGCATGGGATTGACCAACCCCCTGACCAGCAAGCATCGTTCGTTGGCGCACACGCCGCCCCCGAGGGGCGGGCCTCACCGGAGGGGATCAATGCAGTCCATCAGAAGCACCCAGTCACCGCCGAACCGGACACCTCGCACCGGCCCCCGCAGGTCGCCGAACCGGGCGCTCGCCGCGCTCGGCACCAGCCTCGCGCTGGGCCTCGGGCTGCTCGGGGGGACGGGCAACGCCCCCACGGCGGTGGCCGCCCCCGGCCCCACCGGCGGAACCCAGGCCCCGCTCACGCCGACCGGCGCCGCGCCGCAGCGCGCCCCCGAGCAGCAGGCCATGCTCGACGCGATCGGCACCGCGAAGTCGACCGGCAAGCCGGTGGTCGTCGAGTCGATGACCACCGAGTCCTCCCGGACCGTTGCCAACCCGGACGGCACCCTCACCACCACCGACAACAGCGCGCCCGTCCGCACCAAGCGGTCCGGGAACTGGACCGACCTCGACGCGACGCTGCGTGCCAACCCCGACGGCACCCTCGCCCCCGCCGTCTCCGCCACCCCGGTCACCTTCTCCGGCGGTGGCAGCGGCCCCATGGCGACGCTCGCCACCGAGGACGGCGGGAAGATCTCCTTCGACGCCCCGTTCGCCCTCCCGAAGCCGACCCTCAACGGCGCCACCGCCACCTACCCCGAGGTACTGCCGGGCGTCGACCTCCAGCTCACCGCCCTCCCGGACGGCGGCTGGCGCGACGTCATCGTCGTCCGCACCGCTGCGGCGGCCGCCAACCCCGCCCTCAAGACCCTGCGCTTCCCGCTCAAGGCCGAGGGCCTGAACGTCTCCACCACCGACGCCGGTGAGGTGGAGGTCAAGGACGACCACGGCACCGTCCGATTCCACTCCTCCCGCGCCCTGCAGTGGGACTCCTCCCGCCCCGCGCCGGCCTCGGCCTCCGCCAAGTCGTCCGCGACAGGCCGGTCGGCCGCCGCCCGCAACGACCCCGACGCGCCCCCGCCGCCGCCCGCCTCCACCGCCGAGGGCCCCGGCGACGGCGCCAACGTCGCCGCGATCGCCACCACCGTCGTCAACGGCACCCTGGAGCTGACGCCCGACCAGTCCGCCCTGGGCTCGGGCACCGGCCCCTGGTACCTCGACCCGACCTTCACCGCGGCCGCCAGTTACTCCGAGGGCTCGGTCCAGGTCCAGGAGGCCTACAAGACCGTCAGGAACTACGACAAGAAGACCAACCTCGCCACCGGCTACTGCGGCTATCACAGCAATGACCCGCAGCTGAACTGCGCGGTCGAGGGCCGGGAACGCGCCTACTTCAAGATCCGGATCAACCCGGTCCTCTCCACCACGCCCAACGGCGCCCAGTTCCCGCCCACCATCTACACCGCCGTCCTCAACGGCCAGGTCAGCGAGGCCTCCAGCCCCGGCACCCCGACCGAGCTCGGCGTCTACTCGGCGCCGTGGGGCCGGACCATCAACGGCGAGACCGACTGGAACAACCAGCCGTGCGGCACCAACGGCAACCTGGTCATGGAGGGCTGCGACTACGTCGGAACCCAGAACATCACCGGGTCCGGACCGCTGGCCGTCGACGTCGCCGCGTGGGTGCGCTGGTACGCCACGGAGAAGCGGGACTACTGGACCATCGGCATCGCCCCGAAGGCGACCGAGTGGGAGAAGCTCTACCGGCACAAGATCGCCAGCAACCCGAGCATCGCCACCACCTACGACATCACCCCCACCGTCTGGTACCCGCGCACCAGCCCCGCCCCGGGCTTCGCCGACAGCCGCACCACGGCCGAGTGCACCAGCGGCGGCGCGAACGCGTGGGACAACCCGGGCTGGGTCGGCGGCAACCAGAACATCAACCTGACCGTCAACAGCTGGTCCCCCACCGGGCAGAGCCTCTACACCGGCTTCCACCTGTGGGACGACAACGACCCCAACTTCAGTATCATGAACGGCGGTTGGGCCGGAAGCTACAACGACCCCGGTTACACCCTGCCGGTCGGCTCGCTGGCCGACGGCCACCAGTACGGCTGGCTCGCCCGGGCCACCGACGAGGCCCTCACCTCCCCGAACAGCGCCTGGTGCTACTTCCGCGTCGACCGCACCAACCCCCGCCTCAGCATCAGCTCGACGGACTTCCCGCCGTCCGGCACGCCCAATGACAACCCGACCCGGTTCGCCAACGACCCCGCGCACCCGGGCACCTTCGTCATCAACGCCGAGGACCCGGCGCCCGGCTCCGGCCTGCGCGCCTCCGGTATCGCCTGCGTGCGCTTCAGCACCGACCCGACCCCGGTCGTCGGCTGGCAGTGCGGCCAGTCCGGCACCTACGGCCCGGGCGCGTCGGTCACCTTCGCCCCCACACGGTGGGGCACCAACTCGGTCTACGCCTGGGCGATGGACATCGCGGGCAACTACAGCCAGCGCGCCGACTACAACTTCTACGCCCCCTGGAAGCCCGGCACCGCCCCGATCTTCGGCGACACCGACGGCGACCAGGTCCCCGACATCGTCACCCCCGACTCCGCCGGCAACCTGCGTACCCTGAGCGGAAACGCCGACCCGTCGCGCGCGATCACCGCCACCGGCGCCAGCGCGCCGCGCAACGACGTCAACGACACCACCACCAGCTGGGCCGACTACCAGGTCACCCACCGCGGCACGCTCAACGAGGCCGGCGACCTGGACCAGCTGATCGTCCACAACACCCGTGACGCCAACCTCAAGAAGAACCTCTACCTGATCGACAACGACGGCACCGGCCGGTACGACCAGTACGCCAAGATCCCGCTGACCCGGCAGAAGGCCACCGCCTGCGCAGCCGTCCCGGCCTCCGGCCTGGCCTGCCCGGCCGACCGTCCGTACGCCGCCGACTGGTCCCAGGTCAGCCAGGTGGTCGCCCTCGGCACCCCGGACGGCGAGCTGACCCAGAAGTTCCCGGCCACCACGGCCGAACCGGAGCGGACGAAGATCATCAGCCAGACCTCGGCGCTCACCGTCGAGGGCGGCCGGCTCTGGCTGCACGACGTCAGCGAACTGAAGTGGAACGACGTCAACTCCCCGGCCCTGCTCATCCCCACCGCCCCCAACAGCGGTAGCTGGGACGACTACGACCTCATCAACCCCGGCCCGGCGAACGGCGTCACCACGACGCCCGGCCACACCGACGCCTGGCAGGCCACCCTCTGGGCCCGCCACCGCACCACCGGCGACGTCTTCGCCTACCCGATCACCCGCAGCGCGGACGGCACGTCCGACTTCAGCGCGCTGACCAAGCCCAACGGCGGCAGGGCGATCCTCCTCGGCGTCGGCCTCAACGCCAACA
The DNA here is from genome assembly GCF_039527695.1 of Kitasatospora putterlickiae. Classification (NCBI taxonomy): domain Bacteria; kingdom Bacillati; phylum Actinomycetota; class Actinomycetes; order Kitasatosporales; family Streptomycetaceae; genus Kitasatospora; species Kitasatospora putterlickiae. Next base: position 96,629 of record NZ_BAAAKJ010000122.1, on the reverse strand, counting down.
GCCACCCCAAGATCGGTGCCGCCGACTTCACCGGTGACGGCTACGCCGACCTCTGGGTCATCGACAACACCGCCGCCATCGCCATCTTCCCGGGCTACGGCACCGGCACCCCGGGCAAGGTCGACGGCTTCTCCCCCTACTCCCTCATGGGCTACGCCAACACCAGCGTCTCCCTCCACTCCAACCAGGTCTCCTGGCAGTGCGTCGACGCCGAGGGCGGCCCGCGCGACGGCGCCCCGATCGCCGCCTGGTCCTGCTGGGACACCCCGAGCCAGCGCTTCACCTTCGGCATCGACGGCACGATCCGCGCCGCCGGCTACTGCCTGACCGCGCAGGACCCGTCGCTCGGCAACGGCACCAAGGTCGTCCTCTCCGTCTGCGCCAACCAGCCGAGCCAGAAGTGGGCGACGACCACCGACGGCCGGATCTACCTCCCCGCCACGACCAGCGCCGCCGCCCCCACCGGGCGCTGCCTGGAACGTCCGGGCTGGGCCGCCGACCAGGGCACCCGCCTCGGCATCTGGGACTGCCCCAGCCTCCAGGCCAACCAGCAGTGGACCCTGAACCTGGAGTCCAAGATCTGACCCTCTGACACCTTCTCTTCGGCCCGCCCGACCACGCCTTCCCCGCCGCCCTNNNNCCCTTCCACGTTGCACGGCCCTCCGCGGCGGCCCCACCGGACACGTCGAGCCGCCGGCGATCGCGTCGACCAAACCCTGCCCGGCCTGCTCCTGACGCACAGTCAACTCCGCGCCGGTTGCGTCCGCTCGCGAAGACCGCGGGGGGCGGCGGCGTGCCCGGGCGCCGGCAGTTGGGGACCGGGCGTGATGGCGGACGCGTGCCCGGCGGCGAGGTAGCGCTCCCGGACGGCGGCGACGATGCCGTCGCTGGCGCCGCCGTCGCCGTACGGGGAGGGGATGCGGGCGAGCCGTTCGGCGATACCGGTGTCCGCCAGCATCTCCCTCAGGGCCAGCGCGAGTTGGTGACCGGGCCGGGCCAGCCGCGCGAAGCCGGCCCGGACGGCTTCGGGACGTTCGGTGGAGTTGCGGACCACGATCAGGGGGCGCTTGAGGACGGTGCACTCCTCCTGCACGCCGCCGGAGTCGGAGACCAGCAGGCGGCAGTGCCGGGCCAGCGCCAGGAAGGTGGCGTGGTCCAGCGGGGGGATCCGGTGCAGCCGGGCGACCGAGCGGCGCAGGCCGTACCGCTCGACGGCGGCCCGGGTGCGCGGGTGCAGGGGCATCAGGACGGGCGGGTCGATGGCGGCGAGCTGGTCGAGGAGCTGGGCCAGCCGGGCGGGGTCGTCGGTGTTCTCGGGGCGGTGGACGGTGGCGAGCACGTAGGCCTCCCTGGTCACCTGGTACCGGGCGAGCAGTCCATGGGCGTCGGCCTCCGCGGGGAGGGTCTCCAGCGTCGCCTCGACCACGGTGTTCCCGGTGATGAGGACCCGTTCGGGCTCGACGCCCTCGCGCAGCAGGTGGGCGGCGGCCGTGGCGGTCGGGGCGCAGTGCAGGTCGGCGACGGGGGCGATGAGGCGCCGGTTGGTCTCCTCGGGCATGGCGTTGTCGAAGGACCGCAGGCCCGCTTCCACGTGGACCACCGGGACCCCGGCGCAGTGCGCGGCGAGGGCTCCGGCGGCGGCGGTGTTGGTGTCCCCCTGGACGACGACGGCGGCCGGGGGGCGCTTGGTGAAGTGGTCGCTGAGGGTGGCGACCATGCGGCCGATCTGCTGCCCGCGGGCCTCGCCGCCGACCCCGTGGAGGAGGTGGTGGGGACGGGGCAGGCCGTACTGCTCGAAGAAGCAGGTGGTGAGGTCGGCGTCCCAGTGCTGGCCGGTCCACACGATCCTCGCCTGCGGCCCGAGCCGGCGGGCGACGCCGGCGAGCTTGACGATTTCCGGCCGGGTTCCGAAGACCAGGGCGATCTCGGCGGAAGGCATAGTTCTCCGAAGGTGAGGCGGGCCAAGGGGGGGTGATGAAGTATCGACACGGCGCGGCCGCCGAATGCCGCGATTCCCCCCGGAATTCGGCAACCTCCCCCGGTCGGCCCAACGTCCGATCGGACCGGGAACCGGTCACGCGGTTCGCGGTCCGGGTTCGGCCGCAATCGCGCGGAATTCCGCCGAACCGACGAACCGACGCCGTGAAAGCCTCGGCGGGATGCGGCGTGCGGGTGGATTCGCCGCCGGGCGGCGCGTGGCGTCACCCTTCCGGGGGTGGCGGGCCAGCACCATCGGGAGTCCCGGCCGACACCGCCGAGCGGCGTCGGCCACCTGGTGGAGATGGAGGAGTCCTCGTGTACGGACACATTCACGGCGGGATCCCGCCGGCGGCCGGAGTCGGTGGAGCCCTGGCGGCGACCGGAACGCCCGGCCTCGGTGTCGCGGCGGCCGTCGCGGTGGTGATGGTGATCACCGGTGTCGCGCTGATCCGTCGCGGCCGGCTGGCCGCTGACGCCCGGGAGCAGGTCCGCCCGCCGCACGGCCAAGGGTGAACCGTTCCACGAGCGCGGGCCGCCGAAGAGAATCGTTTCTGCACGGCGGCCCCGCTTCCCGCCCCTCGTCCCGGGAGTGCCGCTGTGACCACTGAGACCTCTTCGCTGGCCGGGCCGTCGTCGTGGACGACCCACCGACACGGGCCCGCGGCGGGCCGCACCACCGCGCTCGGCCGGGTCTTCGGGCCCGTGCTGCTCGGCACCAGCGGCCTGCTCGTCGCCGGCGAGCACTTCTACCGCCACCAGGAGCTCACCGCGGCGGCCTGGCTGGTCGAGCACCTGCTGGGCCTTCGCACGATGCTGCTGGCCGGGCCGAACGCCCCGGTCCTCTACGCGGGCACGGAGGCGGGCCTGCACCGCGGAATCGCGCTGACCGCCGGCTGCAGCAGCGCCATGCTGATGGCCCCGTTCGCGCTGCTGACCGGCCTGCTGCTGCTCTTCAGCACCCGCCGCCCGGTGCGGCTGCTGCGGGCGTTCGCTGTGGCCGCCGCGATACTGGTGGCCACCAACCTCGGCCGCCTCACCCTGATCGTCGCCATGCAGCACCACCTCGGCGAGGCGGGCTTCAGCTGGGCGCACGTCCTGCTCGGCTCGGTCCTGATGATGGCCGCCGCACTCGCCGCGTTCCTGCTCTACCTCCGCATCGTCGCCCGCAAGCCCGCCCATGACGGCGAGGAGCCCGAGCAGTGACCCTCCTTGACACCTCGATCTCGCTCTCCTTCGTCCTGGGCGTCAGCTTCCTGGCCTACGTCGCGGTCATCGTGCGCAACTACCTGCGCGCCCGGCCCCGCCCGGCCGGCGACCCGACCGGCTTCGACTGGCACTTCTTCATCCCCTGCCGGGACGAGGAGGCCGTCATCGGCGCCACCCTGGACCACCTCGACCGGTACTTCCCCCAGGCCACCGTGTGGGTGGTCGACGACCACTCCACCGACGGCACCGCCGAACTGGTCCGGGCCCGGGAGCGGGCCGGCTGGCCGGTCAACCTGGTCTCCCGGCGCCTGCCCGAGGCGCGCACCGGCAAGGGCGACGCACTCAACGCCGCCTACCAGGCCATGAACGCCGACCCGTGGTCCGGGACCGACCCCGAGCGGGTGATCGTCTGCGTCCTGGACGCCGACGGCCGCCCCTCCCCGAACATGTTCGAGGTCTGCGCCGGTGACGCCTACTTCGGCGATCCGCGGATCGGCGCCGTCCAGGTCGAGGTCCGGATGTCCAACCGCGACGTCACCACCCCCCTGCCCGCGCGCGGGCGGATCGCCAACCGCTGCGCCCGGCTGCTGGCCCGCCTCCAGGACCTGGAGTTCCGCGGGCCGATCTCGGCCATGCAGATCACCCGGCGCCGCACCGGCACCGTCAACGTCGGCGGCAACGGCCAGCTCACCCGGCTGGCGGCCCTGGACTCCATCGGTCTGGACGACGGGCGGCCGTGGGGCCGGGCCCTGCTGGAGGACTTCGAGCTGGGCCTGCGGCTGATGCTCGCCGGCTGGCGCAACGGCTACACCACCGACGCCTGGGTCGACCAGGAGGCGCTGTGGAACCTGCGGCAGCTGCTCACCCAGCGGGTGCGCTGGGCGCAGGGCTCCATGCAGTGCGCCCGCTACATGCGCTCGATCTGGGGCTCCCGCGAGTTCACCACCCTCGGGTTCCTGGAGGTCCTGTACTTCATGGCCCAACCCTGGCTGCAGCTCGTCGGCCTGGTCGCCTACCTGGTGCCGATCCTCGCGTTCTCCTACAACGCCGCCACCTACCCGCGGTTCACGCTCGACTTCCTCCAGCACGGCGGCGCCCCGCTGCTGCTGATCTACCTGCTGATCGGGGTCGGCGAGTTCGCGCTGTGGGGACCGCTGTACCGCAGGCGGTGCGAGCCGGGCATCCCCCTGCGGGCCGCCCTCGGCTACGGCCTCGCCCTGGCCCTCTACGCCGCCGCCACCTATGTCGTGGCGGTCCGGGCGTTCTGGCGCATCCTGCGGCGCAAGGACTCCTGGCACAAGACCGCCCGCACCGCGCCGCCGCCCCACGTCGATCCCATCGACCTCATCGATCTCGGCGACCCCCTCGGCCCCGTCGACCTCGCCCACCTCGCCGACCGGTCCGCTGCGGCCGGCCGGGGCTCCTACTGACGTTCCGTCGGCTCACCGCCGATAGACCGCGCGAGGGAATTCCAGGAAACGCCCTCTTGGTGCGTAGGAAAATCACACATATATGACGTCGGGTGCGCAATCTGGTAGTGCCCCTCCGCCCCCCTCCGTACGAAAGGGCCCCCTGTGAGAACACGCACGCGCACCCGATTCCTGGCCGGGACCGCGCTGGCCGCGGGCATCCTGACCTCGGTGGCCGGCCCGGCGTTCGCCGCGCTCACCTCCCCCGAGGCCAATGCCTACGTCGTCTCCGCCGATGCCTTCGGCAGTCTGGCCGCCGTACCGCCGACCCCCAACTCCACGTATCCGCCCGGTGGCACCGCCACGCTGATCGGCCTCTCCGCCGGGCCGTTCGCCACCGACTCCACGCTGACCGCGACCACCGCGGGCGACCCGACCGCCGGAACCTCCTCCGCGAGCGCGACCGTCGACAGCATCGGCGTCAACTTCGGCCCGGTCGGCAGCGCGACCCTGACCGGCGTCAACGCCACCTGCACCGCCACCCCCAGCGGCGCCACCGGGTCCGGCACCATCGCCGGCGGCACCGTCACCCTGCCGTTCCCGCTGCCCCCGGTCAACCTGCAGGCCAACGCCCCCGTGAACACCACGGTCAGCATCCCCGGCATCGGCCAGGCGGTCCTCAACGAGCAGAGCACCGACGCCGACGGGGTCCTGACCGTCAACGCCGTGCACTTCATCCTGCTGCCGGAACTCAACGGGGCCGATCTGATCATCGGTCACGCCCAGTGCGGAGGCGCGGTGCCCGCCACCCCCGTTCCCATGATCAACGCGCAGGTCGCCTCCGCGACCGGCGCCGCGGCGCTGGCGGCCGGTCTCGGCTTCGTCTACCTGCGCCGCCGCGACAGCGGAAACGCGGCCACCCCGGCCGCCGGCTGACCGGTCCCCGGGGGGTGCTCCGACCCTTCGCAGGAGAGTCGGGACACCCCCGGACCCGCCGCTCGGCCTTTCCGATATCCCTTTCCCGCCGGAACCAGGTTCCGCATACGGTTCCGCATGCGGTTCTGAATTCCGCGCCGCATGGGGATCCGCATTCGGACCTGCATTCTTTGGCGCATTCAGTGCCGCCGCCGCAGCCGAATCACGGCCGGAATCGAGTCGCGGCCCGCCGGACGAACGCCGTGCGGCGCAATTCGAGGCTCCCGCGCCCCGGGGCGGCGTCAGGTCGAGTGCTCCGCGGCCCGAGCGGGTAGCGTCCCGCGCGACGAGGGAACGTCACGCGGGCTACGGTCCACCGGGTTCGGGCCCGCCGGGAGCAGTTCGGCGGCGCGGTCGGCGACCTCCTGGTGCAGGGCGTCGCGCACCGCCCGGACGGCGGGCCGGGTCGCCGCCTCCCGCCGCACGGCCAGCGTGATCGGCAGCCGGATGTCGACCTCCTCGGCCAACAGCCGCCGCAGCCCGGCCCGTTCGGCGAGGAAGGCGGGCAGCACCCCGACGCCGGCCCCCAGCCTGGTCGCCTCGACCTGGGCGAAGACGTTCGTGGAGGAGAACGCGGGTGTGACGCCCGGCAGATGGCGCTCGATGTCGAGATCGCCGACCTGGAGCATCGACTCGATGTAGAAGACCAGCGGATGCTCCCGCAACTCGCCGACCGTGCCCGGGGCCCCGCGGCGCGCGAGGTACTCCTCATCCGCGTACAGCCCGAGGGCGTAGTCGGTGAGGTGCTCGGTGACCAGCCGGCTCCGCGGCGGTCTGCCGATGGTCAGGGCGAGGTCGAACCCGGCCGGTCGCAGCGGCAACTGCCGGGTCGCCGTGATGAGTTCGGCCCGCAGCCGGGGATGGCGCCGGCGCACCCGGGTGAGCGCCGGGGTGGCGAACAGGGTGCCGAAGCCGTCCGGTGCGCTCACCCGGACGGTGCCGTGCAGGGAGGGCGCGTCCTGACCGGACACCGCGTCGACGGCGCGGGCGAGGGCGTCCTCGATCGCGTGGGCGCTCTCGCAGACGGCCTTCCCGGCGTCCGTCAGGGCCCAGCCCTCCGTGCCGCGCTCCATCAACCGCACGCCGAGGCCCTTCTCCAGTGCGGCGACGCGGCGGGACACGGTGGTGTGGTCGACGCCGAGCGCGTCGGCGGCGGTCACCAGCCGCCCCGTCCGGGCGACCGCGAGGAGATAGCGGAGGTCGTCCGCGCGGAGCCGGTCGCCGACCGGGCGGGAACGGGAGCTCACCGGAGCAGCGTATCTGCATTTCCGCACACCCGGTCTGCACGATTGGCGGTTGAACGCACACCCGCGCCGACGTCAGAGTCGGAGCCCACGTCCTCCCACCACCGAGGGGTTCCCCATGGTTGCCGACCTCGCCCTGCCGCGGATCATGCGCGTCGGCTGCGGCGCCGCCGCCGAACTGGGCGACGTCGTCAAGGAGCTGGGGCTCAGCCGCCCCCTCGTCGTCACGGACGCGTTCCTGGTCGGGAACGGCGCTGCGCGGCGGCTGACGGAGACGCTGACCGCGTCCGGGCTGCGTCCGCGGCTGTTCGCGGACACCGTGCCCGACCCGACCACCGACTCGCTCGCCGCGGGCCTCAAGGCGCTGCACGAGCACGAGGCGGACTCGGTCATCGGGTTCGGCGGCGGCAGCCCGATGGACAGCGCCAAGGCCCTGGCCCTGCTGGGCGTGCAGGGCGGCCGGATGCGCGACTACAAGGCCCCGCGGGTCAACCACGGGCCGGCGCTGCCGGTGATCGCGGTACCCACCACGGCCGGCAGCGGCTCGGAGGCGACGCGGTTCACCGTCATCACCGACAGCGAGACGGACGAGAAGATGCTCTGCCCCGGCCCGGCGTTCCTGCCGATCGCGGCCGTGGTCGACGTGGAGCTGACCATGTCGATGCCGCCCCGGCTCACCGCCGACACCGGCATCGACGCGCTCACCCACGCCGTCGAGGCCTATGTGAGCCGCAAGGCCAACCCCTTCTCCGACGGCCTCGCCCTCACCGCGATCGCCACCATCGGCCGGTACCTGCGGCGCGCGTACGCGAACGGCGCGGACACCGAGGCGCGCGAGGCCATGATGCTCGCCGCGACCCAGGCCGGCATCGCCTTCTCCAACTCCAGCGTCGCCCTCGTCCACGGCATGAGCCGCCCGATCGGCGCCCACTTCCACGTCGCCCACGGCCTGTCGAACGCGATGCTCTTCCCCACCGTGACCGCCTTCTCCGTCCACGCCGCCCCCGCCCGCTACGCCGACTGCGCCCGGGCCCTCGGCGCCGCGACGGCCACCGACCCCGACGCCACCGCCGCCGACAAGCTGGTGGACGCCCTCCGCACCCTCTGCCTGGACCTCCACGTGCCCACCCCCCGCGCCTACGGCATCCCCCGCGACGCCTGGACCCGCCTCACCCCCCTCATGGCCACCCAGGCCCTCGCCTCCGGCTCGCCCGCCAACAACCCCGCCGTCCCCACCGCTCCCGAGATCGAGGAGCTGTACACCCGGATCTACGCCTGAGCCTCCGCGCGCCGGCCGGGGCCAGCCGAGGCCGCCAGCGCCTGACAGGACTTTCAGCCCACGGGCGCGTCCCCGGCCAGGCCCCGGTAAGGTTGCGGATCATGGCCAGTCGTAAAACGTCGATCCTGGAAGCAGCGGCGCGGGTGATCGCGCGCCGCGGGGTGCGCGGGCTGCGGGTGGAGGAGCTCGCCGCCGAGGCCGGGGTGTCCACCGCGCTGATCTACTACCACTTCAAGGACCGTACGGGGATCCTCAAGCAGACGCTGGAGTTCATCAGCGACCGGGCGGAGCGGTACACCACCGAGCGCGCCGCGGACGCTCCGCCGCTGCCGGCCCGCGAGGAGCTGGAGCGGACGCTGCTGCTGGAGCTGCAGGACACCGCCGAGGTGCGGGAGAACAGCACCGCCTGGGGTGAACTGCGGGCGAGCGCGGTGTTCGACGAGACGCTGCGCGAGGACCTGGCGCGGGCGACCCGGATCTGGGTGCAGGAGGTCGCCGACCTGCTCGGCACGGTGCGGCCGATGTCCCCGGCGGTCGCGCTGGCGGGTGCGGCGGAGCGGCTGACCGCGCTGCTGGAGGGCCTGAGCACCCGCTGGCTGAGCGGCAGCCTGCCGCTGGCGCACGCCCGGACGCTGATGACCGACGCGATCGACGCCGAGGTGGCCCGGCTCGGGTCCTGACCCGGGGACCGCGCCACCGGCCCCGCTGCGCCGCACACACCACTGCTCCGCGTCCACCACTGCTCCGCGGCGCGTCACGTTGGGCCCGTCGGTTTGACTGATTTTTCAGTCAGTGCGACGCTGGAACGGCCGGACGGGTCCCCTCGCCCCGCCCGGGCACCGCCGCACGGTCTGGAGACCCCCATGAGCCACCACCGCGACCACCGGACCGCCGAACCCTTCCCCCGGGTGCCGGCGGACGATGTCCCGCACGCGCGGACCTGGATGTCCTGGCCCTCCCGTCGCGGCGTATGGGGGCTGCGGCTGGGCGGGGTCCAGCGGGACATCGCGCTGATCGCCCGGACGATCGCCGAGTTCGAGCCGGTGGTGATGTGCGCCCCCGACGACTGGACGGCGGGCAAGGCCCGCACGCAGTGCGGCTCCGGCGTCGAGGTGACCACCGCGATCCCTACCGACGACCTGTGGATGCGCGACATCGCCCCGGTGTTCCGCCGGGACGGCTACGGCGGCCTGGACGCCGTGGTCCTCAACTTCAACGGCTGGGGCGGGAAGCAGGTGCACCGCGACGACGCCCGGGTCGCCGAGCGGATCGCCGCCCACCGGGGGCTGCGCCACACCTACGCGGACTTCGTCGGCGAGGGCGGCGCGATCGAGACCGACGGCGACGGCACCGTGATGGCGACCGAGAGCAGCCTGGTCAACAAGAACCGCAACCGCGGCATGAGCCGGGACGAGATCGAGGAGGCCGTCCTGGACGCCTACGGCGCGGACACCATGATCTGGCTGCCGGGCATCAAGGGCCAGGACATCACCGACGACCACGTCGACGTCACCTCCCGCTTCGTGCGCCCCGGCGTGGTGATGGTCCAGCTGCCGCCGGCCGATCGCGACGACGCCTGGGCCCGGGACGCCCGGGAGCAGTTCGCGATCCTCTCCGAGGCCACCGACGCCCGGGGCCGCCGGCTGCGGGTCGTCCCCGTGCACGGCCCCGACACCGTCCGCTCCCGCAGCTCGAACTTCGTCGACTCCTACCTCAACTTCCACCTCGTCAACGGCGGCGTCGTCACCACCCGGTTCGGCGACCCCTACAAGGACGCCGCCGCGAAGGAGGCACTCGCCGCGGCCTTCCCCGGCCGCGAGGTGGTGCAGATCGACGTCGACCGCCTGATGGCCGGGGGCGGCGGCATCCACTGCTCCACCATGCACGAGCCGCTGCCGTAGCCGACGCGCCTCAGACGGCGGGCTGCTGCTGGGTGGCGCAGTGGATCCCGCCGCCCCCGGCGGCGATGTGGTTGATGTCGACCTGGGTGACGGTGCGCCCTGGGTGCAGGTCCCCGATGACGCCGGCCGCCCGGTCGTTGGCGGCCCGGTCCCCGAAGCGCGGGACGATCACGCCGCCGTTGCAGACGTAGTAGTTGATGTAGGTGGCGAGGAAGTCCTCGCCCGCGCCCTCGATCAGCTCGAAGTCCGGCTCGGGCAGGTCCACCACCCGCAGCGGGCAGCCCTTGGCGTCCGTCGCGGTCTCCAGCACCTGCCGCGCCTGCGCCGAGGCCGTGGTCCAGACGTCCGGCGGGGTGTCGGCGGCGGGGCGGTGCAGCAGGACGGTGCCGGGCCCGGCGAAGCGGGCGAGGGCGTCGACGTGGCAGTCGGTGATGTCCTGCCCGGCGACGCCCCGGAACCAGATCACCTTCTCGACGCCCAGCAACTCCTTGAAGGCCGCCTCGATCCGCTCGCGGGACACCCCGGGGTTGCGGTTCTCGTTCACCCAGGAGCTCTCGGTGGCCATCAGCGTGCCCTCCCCGTCCACCTCGATGCCGCCGCCCTCGCCGGTGACCGGCGCCTGGACGCGGGGGACGCCGTAGTGGGCGAGGAGGGCACGGGCGACCTGGCCGTCGTTGGCATGGGTCTGCTTGCCGCCCCAGCCGTTGAAGGTGAAGTCGACCCCCGCGAGCCCCTGCGGGCCGGTGACGAAGGTCGGGCCGGTGTCCCGGGCCCACAGGTCGTCGACCATCAGGTCCAGCACCTCCACCGAGGAGCCGCAGGCCTGACGCGCCTGCTCCGCCTGGTCGGGGCGGGCCAGCAGCACCACCGGCTCGAAGCCGGCGACGGCCCGGGCCAGGCCCGCGATGTCCTGCCGGACGCTGGACAGCTGGTCGCCCCACACCTCCTCCAGGGCCGGCCAGACCATGAAGGTGCGGGTGTGCGGGGCGGACTCGGCCGGCATGACCGGCCCGCCGCCCGCCGGCGTGGCGGCACCGGGGCCGGGCGGCTGCTCCTCGCCGCCGCCCTCGGAGGAGCAGCCACCGGCCAGGGCCAGCGCGGCGAGCGCCGCCCCGGACCGGAGGACCGAGCGACGGGAGGGCCGGGGAGGAGCCATGGAGCCTCGTTCCGGTAGAAGGGCCGGGTACGGCTCCGCACGCTACTGACCACCGCCTCAGGACCCGACGCGGCACGCATCCGCCGTTCGGGGGGAATCCCAGTGGGCCTCCGAGGATCCGGGCCTCAGTGGTGCAGGAGATCGAGTCGCTCGGCGACCCGCTTCCACCCCAAGGCGTCCGCTTGGGCGCGGACCCGTAGCTCAGCCGCCAGACGGGGCAGCTCGAAACTCCCTGCCGCCTGGGCCAGCGCGAGATCCTCTCGCTGACGCTGTTGTCCGAGCAGCCGAGGGTCGAGCCCACGCGCGGCCATGGCAGTGATCTGCAGGCAGCGAAGAGCGCCGTCCCACGTTCCCCCCGTGCATGCGGCAACGGCTTCGGACACCGCCGCCATGGCGTCGAGGTGCATCATCACGGCGCCTGCGGGCTCGGCGTCCGCCAGGAACTCGTCGAGGTCCGGGGCTCCGTCTCCGTCTTCGGCCTCGTCGTCTTCGGCCTCGTCGTCTTCGTCGAGCTCATAGGAGTGGAACATCTCGGTCATCGAGAGAGTCAGGTAGTCCCCGGAGTGGTCGGCCAGCCGGCCGGCCAGCTCCCGGATCCGTGCCGATGACGTCCCCTCACCGGCCAGGGCCGCCGCCCAGCATTCTCCGAGCAGATCGCTGACGGCTTCCGCTTCCGATCCGCCGTGGCGGCCGAAGCGCTCATCACCGAGGCAGCCGGAAATCCGCTCGGCTGAAGCGAGGCCCAGCAGGGCCGCCGCCCGAGCGTCGAGGGCTCCAAGTGCTGCCCGCCACTGCTGAAAGTCCCAGTTGTCCATACCCGTCCCCGACTCGACCAGTCTGCGACATCCTGCCAGCAGTGGCTCGCACGGAGGGTCCGGGCCCCGTTCCGTGG
>NZ_BAAAKJ010000122.1:72652-84570 GCF_039527695.1 Kitasatospora putterlickiae | reverse complement strand
CCCCCCCACCGTCCGATCCCGGCCGCGGTGACGCGCTCATCTCCTCCCGCCGCGCCTCGGCCCCGAGCCGACGACCACGCCGCGGAGGGCGCCAGGTGGGCGGTGTTCCGGTTGGTGGTCGGGGGTGTGGGGCGTGGCTCAGCCGGGTGTGCCGGTGTGGAGGAGGGTGCCGGCGCGGGTGGCCAGGCCGTCGGCGCCACAGTGGGTGGCCAGCTCCAGGCCGCGGGTGAGGGCGCGACGGGCGGCGGCGGTGGCGCCCAGGGCCTCGCCCAGGTCGACCAGGGCGATCGCGTGCTCGTAGCGGGCGGGTGAGCGCTCCAGGTGGCGGACGGCCTGTGCGAGCAGTTCGGCCGCGCGCGGGCCCTCGTGCACCGCCGCGCAGAGCCGCAGGGTGCTGCCGATGGCCGAGTCCGTGCCGGTCACCCGGGCCCGGCGGACGGACTCCTCGGCGAGGTCGCGGGCGCGGTCCGGCTGCTCGGGGGCGAGCGCGCGTGCCAGGTGCGCGAGCCACGGCGCCCACACCGTGTTGCGCCAGCCGCGCGCGTCCAGGGCCGCTCCGGCGGCGGTCAGCGTCTCGGCCGCGCCGGCCGTGTCGCCCCGGGCGAGCAGCAGGCGGCCGTACAGGGTGGGGGCGTCGGGCAGCACCATCACCGTCGGGTAGGGCGGGCCGAAGGCATGCTCCTGCGCCAGTTCCAGGGCCTCCGGCAGCCGGCCTCGCGCGGCCAGGGTCTCGGCCAGCGCCCCGACCGCGTCCCAGTGCAGCGGGACGCCCGGGCCGATCCGTTCGGCGATCCGCAGGGCGCGGCGCAGGTAGTCCTCCGCCTCCGCGAGGGCGCCGCAGCGGAACCGGAGCATGCCGGTGAGCAGGTAGGCGAAGCCGAGGTGGCCGCCGCTCCACCCGGCGACCTCGTACGCGCGGACCGCTTCGGTGAAGAGTTCCTCCGCCCGGTCGACCCGGTCGGCGTAGAGGTAGCTGATGCCGAGGATCCCGGGCAGCTCGAAGCCCCAGACGGTGTTGGTCCAGCCGAGGCTGCGCGGCAGCCGGCCGCCCGGCAGCGCGGACTCGGCCAGGGCGATGGCCTCGTCGCGGTCCACGCCGCGCAGGGTGAGGTCCCAGCAGCGGAGCACGGCCACCGCGTGGGCCAGGCCGGTGTGTTCGAAGATGGCCTCCTCCGGGGGCGGCGCGCCGGCCGCCGCCGTGTCACCGGACGCCGTGGAACCGAACGCCGCGCCGCCGGACGCCGTGTCGCCGAAGGCCACGTCCCTGAAGGCCATGCCGACCGTCGCCAGCATCCGGTCGAACTCCGCCAGCCGCCGGGAGCGGCCCGGGCCGTCCGCGTCCTCGGACTGGAAGGCGGCGAACATGAAGTGGGCGACCTCCAGGCGCAGCCGGCCCGGGCCGGGAGGGGTGCGGGCGGCCTCGTCGGCGCACACCGCGGCGGCGTCGCCGAGCCGGTTGCTGTGGGCGAGGGCCTGGGCGAGCCGGAAGATCGCGTCGACCCGCAGCTCGGGGCTCAGTCCGTGCGGGTCCGCGAGCGCCAGGCGCAGCTGGTTGACCGTGGTCGCCGGGTCGGTGAGCAGGGCCGAGCAGCCGAGTTCATAGAGCACTTCGGCCCGGTCCCGGTCGGCGGGCGGTTCGCTGATGGCGCGGCGCAGGCAGCGCTGGGCCGCCTCGGGCGCGCCGATGGCCAGGTGCTCGCGGGCCGCCTGGCGCAGCTTGGCGACGATGGCGGTGTCGCCCTCGGGCAGGGTCTCCAGCAGGTGCCGGGACGCGGTCAGCAGGCCGAGGCCGGCGTTCTCGGTCTCGACGGCGGCGACCCCGTGCATCCCGGTGCGGGTGGCGGGCGGCATCGACTGGTAGACCGAGGTGGCGATCAGCGGGTGGACGAACTCCAGCCGTCCGCCCGGCGCGCCGGCCAGCACGCCGTGCCGGCGCAGCTCGCGGACGGACTCGGCGGCGGTCTCCGGGCCCTGGGCGCAGATGACGGCGGCGAGGTCCGGGCGGATGTCGGTGCCCAGCATGGACGCCGCCCAGGCGAACCGCACGGCGGTCGGGCCGATCTTGTCCAGCCAGTGCCGGAGCGTCATGCCCCGGGTCCCGGCGGCGAGTTCGCGCAGCTGGGCGGCGCTCTCCTCGGTCGGGTCGAGCCGCTGGTCGGCCACCTCGCGCAGCAGGGCGGTGGTCTCGTACGGGTTGCCGGCGGTGACCGCCCAGACGTGGCGGCAGAAGGCGTCCTCCGCCCGCGCGCCCAGGGCGGCACGGACCAGCCGGGCCACCGACACCGGTTGGAGCGGCCGGAGCCGGTGCCGCCGGTCGGCCCGGCCGACGAGGCCGTGCTGGAGCGTCAGGGCGTCGTCGGGGAACTCGTCGCGGCAGGCGAGGACCAGCAGGGCCGGCAGTTCCCGCGCGCCCACCGCGAAGCTCGCCAGCCAGCCGAGCGACTCGGCGTCGGCCCAGTGCAGGTCGTCGACGATCACGGCCAGCGGCGAGCGCCGCCGCACGAGCCGGGTGAGCACGAAGTCCAGCCCGTCGCGCACTCCTTGCGGGTCGAGCCGACCTCCCGGGGGCTGCAGTCCGACCGCCGGGCCGACGATGTCCTCCCAGGGGCCGAACACCTGCGCCCGTTCCTCGTCGGACAGCGCCGCCAGCACCGGCCGCACCAGCTGCCGCACCACCCGGAACGGCTCGTGCCGCTGCCGTTCCCCGCCCCGGGCGAACAGCACGGTGCACCCGGCGCGCTTCGCCTCCCGCCGCACCTCGGTCAGCATCGCGGTCTTGCCGAGCCCGGCCGCGCCGGTGTACAGCAGCAACTCGCCGAGCCCTGTGCCGTCGGGACCGGTCAGTGCCCGGACGGCCTGCCTGGCCGACCGGATCTCGGCCTCGCGCTCATGCAGCGGACAGCCGTCCCTACCGGTCCCGTCGCCGTCCCCACCTGCGGCCACGGCCTCCCCTCCGGCCACCGCCACCTCCAATTCACGCTTACACGGCCGTCGTTGTCACCGCTGAGGCTACTGCCGAACGGCGGGATCCGATGCGGGCTTGACAAGGCGCCGGATCTCACCCGCCCCCAGCCCGGCGGCTACCCCCCGCGTGCCACCCTTGACAAGTCGCACCCGAACAGTTCGCCCATATCGGCGACTTCCGCTCTAAACACGGATCAATGCGGGCAACTCCCCGACAGATCCCGGACGGGACAGCGGCCCGGGCTACCGGCGGGTGCGCCGACGGCCGCGCGACGAAAGGCGGAGACCATGAGCTTGATCCAGACGGGAACGCTGCAGCTGAACTCCACCCAGCCCACGGCCCTCAGCGGCGGCGGCACCTCCACCTTCACCCAGGTCACCTTCCCCACCCCCTTCCCCGCCGGCTCGGAGGTGATCGTGATCCCGTTCGTCCAGACCTTCAACGGCCCCGACACCCCGGGGCTCCGGATCGCCGACGTCACCGTCACCGGCTTCAAGATCCGCATCAACGAACTCGTCGGCCGCGGCTCCGCCCTGTCCGACGGCCCCCACACCGTCGAGACCATCGGCTGGATCGCCAGCACCGTGTAGCCCGACACCGCCACTCCAGCCTGCTTCGTGTCCAGACCACTTCGCCCCGCCAGGCCCGCGCCCGGCAGGGCGAAGTGCCGCTCAGGGGCGATGGGTCAAGACCGCCCAAAACAGACACGGAGATAACTTGTGCTCATATACGACGAGTTTCAATGATTCGGTGCTTAACTCCCCTCTCAAGATCGGGTTCCCACTGCCCTGATCCCGGTGCGTACACGGAGGTCTGACGCCGTGCGTGCCGCAGCTTCCGACCTGGAGGGATGTCCGAAGTGAACTGGTCAACGCGGGTGCCCATACCCATACCGCCGCGCCTGCCGGAGGGGGCCGCATGAGCACCGTGGTCCGCCGCTCAGGGCGGCACCGAGGGCGGCCGCGCCGCTCACTCATAGGGCTGCTGGTCATGGCCCTGCTGATCGGAACGGGCGCGTTCGTCGCCCCGTTCCTCACCGCGCAGCAGTCGCACGCGGCGGCGGGTGACCCGTTCGATCCGGCGGACCCGCAGGTGTTCGTCGCGCAGGAGTTGCCGACCCGGCTCTACCGGTCGGTCACGGGCGCCTCTGGCACGGTCACCTTCCAGCCCGAAGGAAGTGCCGTCACAGGCCTCAACTACAACGCCATCAGTTACAACCCGGCGGACAACTACCTGTACGGGGTGGTCTCGGGAGGGTCTACGGCCCTGCCCCCCGGTGCGGTGATCCGGATCGGGCAGGGTGGTGTCGTCAAGCGGGTGGGCACAAGCGTCGTGCCCCTCGCGGGGAACTGGGGTGCGTTCGCTCCGGACGGCGGTCTCTACATCGGCGCCAGCCTGTCCAACAGCACGGTCTACCGGATCGATGTCACCACCGGGAACGTCACCTCGACGATCACGCTGCCCGATGTGTCGCCCACAGGCGATCTCACCTACGCGAGCGGCTTCTTCTGGGGTGCCGACGCGAACGGCAAGATAGTCCGTGTCGACCTTCTTGGCGCGACCAAGAGTGTCACGGTGTTCCCCAACGCGACCGTTTCGGCGGGCGGGTACGGTGCGGCCTGGACGTTCGGCAACGGCAACATCGGCCTCTCCGACAACTACTCCGGCACGGTCTACCAGGTCAAGATCACCAACCCGGCAGCGGCGAACCCGACTTTCACGATCGTCTCCACCTCTCCGGGCCCGGCGAGCGGCAACAATGACGGTACGGCCTCGGCCGGTCTGCCGACCGATCTGTCGATCGTGAAGAGCGGCCCGGATCTGGTGAAGCCCGGCTCCCCGGTGACGTACACGCTGAAGGTGAGGAACAACGGCGCGGGCAATTCCAGCGGTTACACCGTCACCGACACGGTCCCGGCGCCGCTGACGAATGTGAAGACGTCGACGCCCGGGTGCACGGTGGCCGGGAACACGGTGACGTGTGTCGGCGGGCGTACCCTCGCGGGGGTCGAGAACACCATCACCATCACGGCGGACAGCCCCGCCGCGATGACCGGTTGTGTGACGAACACCGGGTCGGTGCTGGCCAATGAGCAGGACCCGACGGCGGGCAACAACCAGTCGTCGGTAAAGACCTGCGCCGTCGTCCCGGCCCTGACGGTCGAGAAGTCGGCCGACCCGGGCACCGTGAGCGCGGTCGGCGAGAGCGTGAAGTACTCCTTCGTGCTGACCAACACCGGTAACGTCGAACTGTCGAACCCGGGTGTCACGGAGACGGCGTTCTCGGGCGGCACGCCGCCGGCCGTCACCTGCCCGGCCGGTCCGCTGGCCCCGGGTGGATCGCTGACCTGCACCGCCACGTACACGGTCACCCAGGGCGACCTGGACGCGGGCTCGATCAAGAACACCGCGACCGCGCACGGCACCGCGCCGGGGGACACCACTCCGACCGTCTCCCCGCCGGACTCGGCGACCGTCGCCGCGACGTCCAGCCCCGCGCTGAAGGTGGTCAAGTCCGCCACCACCAGCCAGCCGGACAAGCTGGTCCTCGGCGAGCAGATCACGTACGACTTCGTGGTCACCAACACCGGCAACGTCACCCTCAAGGACGTCAAGGTCACCGAGACCACGTTCACCGGTACCGGCACCCCGCCGGTTCCCGTCTGTCCCACCGGCCCGGCGGCCGCCCTGGCCCCCGGCGCCGAGATGACCTGCACCGCCACCTACACCGTCACCCAGGCGGACGTGGACGCGGGATCGATCAAGAACATCGCCACCGGCACCGGCAACCCGCCGACCGGACCGCCGCCGGTCTCCCCGCCCAGCGAGGTGACCGTCCCGTCGCCGTCCGACCCGAAGCTGACCGTGGTCAAGACCGCCTCGACCGGGAAGCTCGTCGCCGGCGAGAAGGTGACGTACGGCTTCCGGGTCACCAACACCGGCAACGTCACCCTCACGGACGTCAAGGTCACCGAGACCGCGTTCACCGGCAGCGGCACGCTCGACCCGGTCAGCTGCCCGACCGGCGCCGCCTCGCTCGCGCCGGGCGCGTCCGTCACCTGCACCGCCACCTACACGGTCACCCAGGCCGACGTGGACGCCGGCTCCGTCAAGAACACCGCCACCGCGACCGGCACTCCGCCGACCGGCCCGCCGCCGGTGTCGCCGCCGTCCGAGGTGACCATCACCCAGCCGCCGGCCCCCGCGATGACGGTGGCCAAGACCGCCGCCACCAGCCGGCCCGACAAGCTGGTCCTCGGCGAGACGATCACCTACTCGTTCGAGGTCAAGAACACCGGCAACGTCACGCTGAAGGACGTGAAGGTCACCGAGGGCACGTTCACCGGCAGCGGCACCCTCTCCCCCGTCACCTGTCCGACCGCCGAGGCCGCCTCCCTGGCCCCCGGCGCGACGGTGACCTGCACCGCCACCTACACCGTCACCCAGGCCGACGTCGACGCCGGCTCGATCAAGAACAGCGCCACCGCCACCGGCGTCCCGCCGACCGGCCCGCCGCCCGTCTCCCCGCCCAGCGAGGTGACCGTCCCGGCTCCGTCCGACCCGAAGCTGACCGTGGTGAAGTCGGCCTCCACCGGCAAGCTCGTCGCCGGTGAGCAGATCACCTACTCGTTCGAGGTCAAGAACACCGGCAACGTCACGTTGACGGACGTCAAGGTCACCGAGGGCGAGTTCACCGGTAGCGGCGCCCTCTCCCCCGTCACCTGCCCGAGCGGCACCGCCTCGCTCGCGCCCGGCGCGGTCGTCACCTGCACCGCCACCTACACCGTCACCCAGGCCGACGTGGACGCCGGCTCGGTGAAGAACACCGCCACCGCCACCGGTGTCCCGCCGAGCGGACCGCCACCGGTGTCGCCGCCCTCCGAGGTGACCATCACCGAGCCCCCGGCCCCCGCGCTGGCGGTGGCCAAGACCTCCTCCACCGACAAGCTGGTGGCCGGCGAGAAGATCACCTACAGCTTCGCCGTGACCAACACCGGCAACGTCACCGTCAAGGACGTCAAGGTGACCGACGGCCCGTTCACCGGCAGCGGCACGCTCGACCCGGTGACGTGTCCGGCGGAGGCCGCCTCGCTCGCACCCGGCTCCACCGTCACCTGCACCGCCGCCTACACGGTCACCCAGGCCGACGTGGACGCGGGCTCGGTGAAGAACAGCGCCACCGCGACCGGCACTCCGCCGACCGGCCCGCCGCCGGTCTCCCCGCCGTCGGAGGTCACGGTGACCACCCCGGACGAGCCCGGCGTGTCCGTGGTCAAGTACGCCTCGACCGGCACGTTGGTCGTGGGTGAGGAGATCGTCTACAAGTTCGAGGTGAAGAACACCGGCAACGTCACGCTGACGGACGTCAAGGTCACCGAGGGCGCGTTCACCGGTAGCGGCACCCTCTCCCCCGTCACCTGCCCGAGCGGCACCGCCTCGCTCGCGCCCGGCGCGTCCGTCACCTGCACCGCCACCTACACCGTCACCCAGGCCGACGTGGACGCCGGCTCGGTGAAGAACACCGCCACCGCCACCGGCACCCCGCCCCGGGGCGAACCCCCCGTCTCGCCGCCGAGCGAGACGACGGTGAGCACGCAGGACCAGCCCGGCCTGTCCGTGGTCAAGACCGGCCACAGCGGCAAGCCGGACGAGCTGGTGGTCGGTGAGCAGATCCGGTACGACTTCACGGTCACCAACACCGGCAACGTGACGCTGAAGGACATCAAGGTCAACGAGGGCGAGTTCACCGGCCACGGCACCCTCTCCCCGGTCACCTGCCCGACCGCCGAGGCCGCCTCCCTGGCCCCGGGCGCGTCGATGACCTGCACCGCCACCTACACCGTCACCCAGGCGGACGTGGACGCGGGCTCGATCAAGAACAGCGCCACCGCCACCGGCACCCCGCCGCGCGGCGAGCCGCCCGTCTCCCCGCCGTCCGAGACCGTCGTCCCGGCGCCGGAGAAGCCCGCGCTCGCGGTCGTCAAGACCTCCTCCACCGACAAGCTCGTCGCCGGGGAGCGGATCACCTACAGCTTCGCCGTCACCAACACCGGCAATGTGACGCTGAAGAACGTCACCGTCAAGGAAGGCGAGTTCACCGGTCACGGCAAGCTCGACCCGGTCGTCTGCCCGAAGGAGGCCGCCACCCTCGCGCCCGGCGCGACGGTGCTCTGCACCGCCGCCTACACCGTCACCCAGGCGGACGTGGACGCGGGCTCGGTGAAGAACACCGCCACCGCCACCGGCACCCCGCCGCGCGGCGAGCCGCCCGTCTCCCCGCCGTCCGAGACGACCGTGACCACCCAGGACCAGCCCGGCCTGTCCGTGGTCAAGTCCGCCTCCGCCGGCCAGCAGGACAAGCTGGTCGCGGGCGAGAAGATCACCTACGGCTTCACGGTGCGCAACACCGGCAACGTGACGCTGAAGGACATCAAGGTCAACGAGGGCGAGTTCACCGGCCACGGCAAGCTCGACCCCGTCACCTGTCCGAGCGGGAGCACCTCCCTGGCGCCCGGCGCCACCGTCACCTGCACCGCCACCTACACCGTCACCCAGGCGGACGTGGACGCGGGCTCGGTGAAGAACAGCGCCACCGCTACCGGCACCCCGCCGCGCGGCGAGCCGCCCGTCTCCCCGCCGTCCGAGGTGGAACTGCCGCAGCAGCCGAAGCCCTCGCTCGCGGTCGTCAAGTCCGCCGAGACCGGGAAGCCCGGCAAGCTCGTCACCGGTGAGAAGATCACCTACCGGTTCGCCGTCACCAACACCGGCAACGTCACCATCAAGGACGTCAAGGTCAACGAGGGCGAGTTCACCGGCACCGGCAGGCTCTCCGCCGTCGTCTGCCCGAAGGAGGCCGCCACCCTCGCCCCCGGCGCCACCGTCACCTGCACCGCCACCTACACGGTGACCCAGGCCGACGTCGACGCCGGCACGATCCGGAACACGGCCACCGCCACCGGCACCCCGCCGCGCGGCGAGCCGCCCGTCTCGCCGCCGTCCGGGATCACCGTCCCGTCCGACGGGCGCGGCGCGCTCGGCCTCACCAAGACCGCCGACGTCGTCGACGTCAACGGCAACGGCAGGACCGACACCGGTGACCGCGTCGAGTGGAAACTGACGGTCGCCAACCAGGGCACCGCCACCGTCACCGGCATCAAGGTCAGCGACCCCACCGCCGGCGAGGTGACCTGCCCGAGGACCAGCCTGGCCCCGGGCGAGTCGATGACGTGCACCACCCAGCCGCACACCGTCACGGCCGAGGACGCCCAGCGGGGCAAGGTCGTCAACACCGCCACCGCCACCGGCACCGGAGCCACCCGCTCCGAGGCCACCGCCACGGTGAAGGTCGAGCCCGGCAACCCGCCGGCACCGGTCCCCGCGGCGCCCAAGCCGTCCGGACCGACCGGCATCCTCGCCCACACCGGCACCGCCGTCCTCACGGTGGCGGGAATCGGCGGCGCGCTGCTGGTCCTCGGCGGACTCGTCCTGGCCCTCGCCAGGCTCCGCAGGCGCGACCGGTGAACTGATCCGCTCGCATGACCGACGCCCCGGCGGGTGTGACGGAACCCATCCGTCACACCCGCCGGGGCGTTTCAAGCGGTCTCGGGCGGGCCCGCTCCGCGGCAGGGCTACCGCTTGGCGCGTCGGCGCTGACGGGAGGTCAGGACCAGGGCGGCGAGCGACAGCACGATCACCACCGTCGCGTATCCGTCGGCGGTGCGCCGCAGCCCGAACCAGCCGGAGAGCACACCGGCCGCGACGGCGGGAAGGCCGAGGGCCAGGTATCCGACGACGTACAGGGCGGCGAAGACCGCGGCCCGTTCCTCGGCGGCGGCCAGCGGGCCGACCGTCCGGAAGGAGCCCAGCAGCGCGGCACCCCAGCCGAAGCCGGCGACCGCGGTGCCGAGCAGGTAGGCGGCCGCGACACCGGCCGAGACGCCGATCAGGACCAGTGCCGCCCCGACGGCGAGGGCCAGTGAGCCGACGGTCATCGCCCCGCCCGGGTTGCGCGGGTGGAGGGCGAGCGAGCCGACGGCGCCCATGCCGGTGAGCAGGGCGATCACCACACCGGCGATGACGTGGTTGTGGACGTGCAGGACGTCGGCGCTCAGCGACGGCCCGAGGGACAGGGTGAACCCGTTGAGCGCCCACAGCGCCACCAGGACGGGCAGGACCGCCACGAAGTGCGGCTTGACCTGGCGGGGCACCAGGACGCGCGGGCGCAGCGAGGCGAGGGCGCCGGGGTGGCGGGCGGCGGTCTCGGGTATCGCGGCGACGCCGGCGAGGGCGGCCACGAAGGCAGCCCCGAGCAGGAGGTAGACCAGGGTGGTCGGCGCGGGGGCGTACTCGACGAGCAGCCCGGCGCCCAGCGCGCCGGCGGCCAGGCCCAGGCACGAGGAGACGCTGTTGACCAGTGTTCCCAGGTGGGGGCGGTGCCCGGGCTGGAGGTCGACCAGGCCGGCGCCGATGGCCCCGGCCGCGCCACCGGTGGCCAGGCCCTGCAGTGTGCGGGCGAGCATCAGCGACCTGACGTCGGCGGCGGTGGCGAAGACGGCCATGGCGCCCACTTCGAGCAGCAGGGAGGCGGCGAGCACCGGGCGGCGGCCGATGTGGTCCGACAGCGCGCCGACCACCGTCAGTGCGGCCAGCAGGGCGATGGCGTAGAGGGCGAACACCACGGTGACGGCGGTCGCCGAGAAGCCCCACCGGGCCTCGTAGACGGGATAGAGGGGGGAGGGCGCGCTCGCGGCGGCCAGCAGGAGCACCTGCACGCCTCCGAGCAGCCAGAAGGCGACGGCTCGGGGCAGCCGGGGGTGCCGGCGGAGCGGAGCGGGGAGGGAACCGGTCATCACTGACGCCTTCTCGGTTCAGGCGGTGCGCGGTGCCGTACGACGTGGTTCCCGCCGGGGGCTCCAGCACAGCGCGCGGGGAGGTCGCGGAGTTCCGCGTGGGAGTGCCCGGCGTCCACACCTCGCGGCGGCGGCCGACCGGACGGTCTGACGGGGGCGGCCCGTCGCCGGACCGCCCCTGCCGCGCCTACCGGCCCGAAGTGATCCGGACGGCGAGGAGGTTGGGGTCCTCGTTGGTGAAGTAGGCGGCGCTCGCGATGTACGCCGTGCCGCCGCGGACGGCCACGGAGGTCGGGCCCTGCAGCCCGTCGGCGGCCGTCAGGACCGTGGTGTGACCGTTCGGCCGGACCAGGACGACCTTGTTGTCCGCGTTGATCGCCGCCAGCAGGGTGTTGCCGGGCCCGGTGAAGTCGAAGTCGTCGATGTTCACCAGGCCGGTGGCCCGGGTCTGGACGGGACCGGCGGCGCCCCGGCCGGTGATCGGGATGCGCAGCACGGTGCCCTTGTCCAGGTTGGTCACCCAGGCCGCACCGTTGTGGATCTTGATGCCGTTGGCGCCGAGGAAGCCGGCGGGCGCCAGCTCGGGCGCGGTGGCCCACTTGACGGGCGTTCCGCCGCCGGCGGGGACCCGCCAGACCGTTCCCAGGACCGAGTCGGCCGCGTACAGCAGGCCGGTGCGCTGGTCGAGGGCCAGACCGTTGGGCAGGGCGTCGGCCGGGAGCGCGGCGATGCGCTCCGGCTCGCCCCCGGGGCGCAGGCGCCACAGCCCGGTCAGGTCGCCGGTGCCCGTGGCGTACAGGAAGTACAGCGTTCCGTCCTGGGCCCGGACGACGCCGCCGAGGAAGGGTGAGGTCAGGGCCGGGGTGACGGCGCCGGCCGAGGGGGCCGGCAGGGTCGCGAGGACCCGGACCCGGCCGTCGGGGGCGATCCGGGCGATCTGGCGGCTGTACGCGAAGGTGACGACGGCGCCGCCGTCGGGCTCCAGGGTGATGTTCTCCGGCCGCTGCCCGTCGGCGATGTTCAGGTGCGACACGAAGCGCGCGTCCGCCACCTGGGCGGCGTGCGACGCGCCGTTTGTGTTCTGCGCCCGGGGAGAGGCGGGG